>JBOGIN010001126.1:0-6958 GCA_050742275.1 Vicinamibacteraceae bacterium | reverse complement strand
GCTGCCGCGCTGGTTCCACGAGGGCGTTGCCGTGTCCGTGGAATCTGGATGGGGTATCACCGACAGGGCGCGGCTGCTGTTTGCGCTCGTGGGCGAGTCAGCGATTGGCGATGTGGAACGCCTCTTTGGATCGAACGCGCAGCGGCAGACGGTGCGCGCGTACCTGCTGGCGGCGGTGCTGGTCGCGGACGTGCGGCGTCGCCACGGGCTCGACGTGCCCGGACGCATTGCCGGCCGCGTGGCGGCTGGCACGCCGTTCCCCCGCGCGTTCGAGCTCGAAGCGGGGAAGTCGGTCGATGCCGCGGCCGCCCGCGCCTGGGAGCCGTATCGGCGCTGGACGGCGTGGATCCCCGTGGTTGTCAGAGGCGGGTCGGTCTGGTTGATGGTTCTCGCGGTCGCGCTGCTTGCCTTCATCGCCCGGCGGCGCCGCCGCGCCCAGCGCCGACGCCAATGGGAGCAGGAGGACGAGGACGGACTGGACGAGCAAGACCCTATCGCCTGACACAGCTTCGGCCGATAATGGCGCATCCCAGACTGGAGGACTCGATGGCCCTGGACGAAGTCCGGCAGGCGTGGCGGAGGATGCGATCGCGGCCAGGGATGATCGGAGCCGCCGTGGGGATGCTCGGCCTTGGCATCGGCCTGACCACGGCAATGTTTACAGTCGCCGACTCGCTGCTACTACGCCCCGTCCCGTTCCGAGATGCCGAGCGGCTGGCCTGGGTCAACTTGGAGACGGAGACTGGTGGGCGGTACGCCGTGTCACCGACAGTTCTCGAAGCCTGGCGGTCGAGCCCAGCGTTCGAGTCGGTCGAGGGGGCGTCCCCAGGGAGAGCGCTCATCGAGGCCAACGGCGGCCTTCTGTCGATCACCAGCGCCCGTGTGTCGCCGGGACTGTTCGACATGCTCGGCGTCGAGCCGATTCGCGGCCGGCTCTTCTCTGCGAGAGACGGTCGTGCTGGCTCGAGTGATCGGGTGCTGTTGTCCGAAGATCTCTGGCGGACGACTTTCAGCAGCGATCCCCAGCTCGTCGGGTCTCGCATCGAGGTAGACGGCCGTTCGATGGTGGTGGCTGGCATTCTCCCGGCCGGCTTTCGATTCCCCGACTGGGACACGAGGGTCTGGATGCCGCTCGACTATCGAGCGCCGCCGCCGGCGCTGGCAGAGGCCCTTCCCATCGCGTACGTGCGTTTTGCGTCCGGCGTGCCGCGCAGGGACGCGCTCCGCGTCGCGACCGAAGCAGCCCACGAAGCGGACGGCTCGACGAGGGAGATGCTCGCGACGCCGCAGGCGCTTGCGGGTGTGGAATTGGACGAGTATTACCAGCGCGCCATGCCGCTGCTGGCCGGCGGCGTCGCACTGGTCTTGTTGGCGTTGTGCGCCAACGTGTGCAGCCTTCTCCTGGCGCAGATGACGACGCGCCGCCATGAGCTCGGGGTGTGCACGGCGCTCGGCGCATCGCGCGGGCGGCTCCTCCGTCAAGCGCTCCTCGAGAGCAGCGTGCTCGGTGTGCTCGGCGCGGTCGCAGGCTTCGGACTGGCGTGGGCCTTCGTGTCCGTGGCGCGTGGATTCCTTCCGGAAGCCTTCCTGATCCGCACGCTCAATCCGGTGGCCATCGACGTGCGGAGCTTGGTTGTGGCTTCGGCAACCGGTGTTATCGCCACACTGACCGCTGGACTGCTCCCCGCTTGGCTCGGCACGCGATTGGCGCCCGCCGAGTCCATCAGGGTGATCGACCGAGGAGGCACGGAAACCCGGTCGGCACGTCATGCGACGCGCCTGCTGCTCGTCACCGAGGTTGCATTGGCCTGCATGCTGCTCGTGGGGGCGACATTGCTCGTGCGGTCGTTCATCAACCTTGCGCGAACCGATCGCGGATTGAACACGCATGGAGTGCTAGGCGCGTCGGTCCAGCTACCGCAGAAAGAGTTTGCGGATCGCGCGTCGCGACTGGTGGCAGCCTCCGCGCTCGACGAAGCAGTTCGCAGCCTCCCAGGCGTGCATCAGGTGGCGTTCACATACGGCAAGCCGCCCGGCGGTGGCGCTGTCCACCTTGGTGAAGGATGGAGCTCCGACGTGCTCGGTGCGAGCTCGCTGGACATGAACGTGGATAGCTACGCCGTGGGACCGGCCTTTTTCGATCTCTACGGCATCCGTCTGCTACGTGGCCGCACGTTTCAGCCCGGTGAGCTACGCAACAACGTCATCGTGGGAGAGCAGTTGGCGGCTAAGCTGTGGCCGGGGACAGATCCCATCGGACGATGGTTCGCGTTCGATGATCAGCGACGTCACGTCATTGGGACTGCTAGTGAAATCTTCGTGCCGTCACTCGATCCATTCGTGGACCGACCGGAGTTCTACGAGCCTTTTGAGATCGGCGGCGATTACATTTCGATCAACATTCGATGCGGCAGCGCATGTCCTCCGGTAGCGCTCGTCCGCCAGCGGCTGCTCGCGGCCAGTCCCGGTGCGTACATCGGTGACATCGGACCGGTCGAAGACGAGTACGTCGAGCAGCTCGCAAGACCACGCGCCACGGCCGCGCTCTCCTTTGCCTTTGCCGGTATCGCCCTCATCGCCGCGGCCGGAGGCTTGTTCGGCGTACTCAGCTACGCGGTCGGCCGTCGCCGCCGCGAGTTCGGTATCCGCACGGCGCTCGGTGCGTCGCCGCTCCAGATTCGGCGCCTCGTGCTGAGCGATGGCGTGACAGTGGCCCTTGCCGGGGTGGGCATCGGCGTGGTGGCGGCGTGGGGTTTGGCGCGCGCGCTGGCGGCGCTCCAATACGGTGTGACGCCCGGCGATCCCTGGAGCTGGGCGCTCGTCACCAGCATCCTGGCCGCGACCACTCTCCTCGCCTGCTGGCGGCCGGCGCATCAGGCCGCGCGCGTCGATCCGGTGACGCTGCTCAGGGAGGAGTAAGCGTGGGCGTGGGTGCATGTGCTATCTTCGGGAGGGCAGGCTGAAGGGGAGAAGCGAGCAACAGGGCACGAGGCTCGAGCCAACGGACACAATCGATTGGTCCATTGCGGATGACCGAAGAGCGCTTTCGCAAGACATTCCTAGTGCTACTGGTCGTCGCGATCTCTATCGCGTTTCTCGCCCTCATTCAGAGCTTCCTGCTGACCATCCTCCTAGCGGCCATCTTCGCCGGTGTTGCGCACCCAATCTACCTGCGCCTCCAGCGGCTGCTGCGGGGCAGCCGCGTGCTGGCCTCGCTCTGCACGCTCATCCTGCTCCTGGCGCTGGTGATCGTGCCGGTCCTCGGGCTCGTCGGGGCCGTCGCGAACGAAGCGCTCCAGATCAGCGAGAACGTCCGGCCCTGGATCGAGCGCACGCTTCGAGAGCCCAGCGCGTTGAATGCGTACGTGGCCCGGATCCCGTTCATCGAAGAGGTCGAGCCCATCCGCGCCGAGCTGCTCACGCGCGGCGGCGAGCTGGTGGGCAACCTTGGCGCCTTTCTCTTCAAGACCCTGTCGGCGACGACGCGCGGCACGGTGGTGTTCTTCTTCCACTTCTTCATCCTGCTCTACGCGATGTTCTTCTTTCTGATGGATGGCAAGCGGATGCTGCAGACGTCGCTCGCCTATCTGCCGCTGACCGAGGCCGACAAGCAGCGGATGCTTGATCGGTTCACCTCGGTGACACGCGCCACGTTGAAGGGCACCATCCTTATCGGTGTCCTGCAAGGCGCCTTGACGGGGCTGGCGTTCTGGGTGCTGGGCATCGAGGGAGCGATCTTCTGGACGACGCTGATGATCGTGCTCTCGATCATCCCCGGTGTCGGCATCGCCTTGGTCTGGGTGCCCGCCGCGATCGTGCTCATGGTGCAGGGCGCTATCGCCCAAGGTATCGGCCTGGCGATCTTCTGTTCGCTGATCGTCGGATCGGTCGACAACGTGCTGCGCCCGCGTCTGGTGGGCCGTGACACGAAGATGCACGACCTGCTCATTCTTTTCTCGACGCTCGGCGGCATCTTTGTCTTCGGCGTGACCGGGTTCATCGTCGGTCCGATTATCGCCGCGCTGTTCATCACGGTGTGGGAGATATTCGGCTCCGCGTTTCGCGACATGCTCCCGGACGGAAGCGAGACCGTGTCGCGAGGATGACGCGGTCGACGACCTCTTCGCGCCCGGCTGGCAATGCGGCGCCAGGCTCTCTCCAGTCGATCCTGCGGCGTGCCGCAACGCACCTCCCAGCCGCTGGCTTCTTCGCTGCCCTCTCGCTCGCCTTCAGCTATCCGCTGTGCCAGCACGTGTCGGACGGCCTCCTGGGCGGCGGCGCCGGCGACAACATTGCGTCTGCCTGGAACTTCTGGTGGGCGCATCGGGCGCTCTGGTCCGGCGCGTCGCCGCTCTGGACGCCCGCCCTGTTCGCTCCACTGGGCACGAGCCTCGTGCTCCACACGACAAGCTGGATTCCCGCCTATCCCATGGTGCTGCTGCTGCCCGGTGCCGGCGCGGTCACGCAGTACAACCTCGCACTGCTGGCGACGATTTTCCTGAACGGCATCTGCGCGTACGCCGCGGCGATGCTCTTGACACGGGATCGCGTGGCGGCTGTCTTCGCGGGTGTGGTGTTCGCAGGATCGCCGTTTCTCATGGTGCGTCTCAACGGCCATCTGAACGTGCTGTCGGCCTGGGGACTGCCGCTCTTGACGCTGACGCTCGACGCGCTGCATCGGCGACCCACGTGGCGCGCGGCCGTGCTGGTTGGGGCGGTTGTGGGTACGCTCGGGTACGTCGACTATTACTACCTGATCTTTGGTCTCCTCCTGGGCGGCTGTTACACGCTGCTGCGGAGCAGGTCGCTGATGCTCGCGAGAGCGGCGCTGACGCCGGGAAGACGGAGGGTAATGGCGACGCTCCTGGCATTGCTCATCCTGGTGACGACAGCCATCCTCTGCATCGCTGCGACCGGTGGTGGGGAGCTGCGCCTCGCGGGCGTGCACGTCAGCTTCCATCACACGTTCAACGCCAGGGTCGCCGCGGGTGTGCTGGGCATGGCTCTCTTGCTCGTCTGGGGCTGGCCGGTGGTCCGCGTGTGCCACGCCAATACTCCGATCCCGCCCTTGTATCTGTTCGCCCTCGCCTTGGGCGTTGCGGGGCTCCTTCTCGCGCCCCTCCTCGCTGCCGGAGCGCAGTCGTGGCTGCGGGGCGACTATGCATCGCAGGCGTATCACTGGCGCAGCGCGCCCTCGGGCATCGACCTGGGCAGCCTCCTGCTGGCCAATCCTCAGCACCCTTGGTGGGGCGGCGCGGTCTCGGCGGCCTACGAGCGATTGGGGATCGATCGGATGGAAAGCGCGGCGTGGATCGGCGGCGTGCCGCTCGTACTGCTCGTCCTCGCCCTCACCAGATACGGCCACATGGACGATGTGCGGCGGTGGCTCTGGATTGCGGCGTTCTTCTTTCTCTGGGCGCTCGGTCCGTATCTCACGGTGCTCGGGACGAATACCGGCGTCATGCTGCCGCAAACGCTGCTCCGTTTCGTGCCGGTGCTGTCGAATGCACGGATCCCAGGGCGCGCGTTCGTTGTGACATTGCTGGCGGTTGCCGTTCTTGCCGCGATGGTGTTGGCGGCCCTTCGCGAGAAGAGGCGCGGATGGGTGATCGGCGTTGGCGCGATCGCCCTCGCGCTCGTCGACTATCTACCCGCACCATACCGCATGCTGCGGCTGGATCGCCCTGCCGTGTACGAGCGCCTCGAAAGACTCCCCCCGGGCGCCGTGCTCGAGGCTCCACTCGGCATGCGGGACGGCTTCGGCGCGGCCGGCCGATTGAATCACCGGGTGTTGTTCTATCAAACCATTCACGGCCGGCCGATCTTCGGCGGTTTCGTGGCGCGGCTGTCGCCGCGGGTCAAGGAGGCGTACGCGCACGATCCGCTGCTCGGTCCGTTGCTGCAGCTTTCCGGCGAATCGGCCCGTGCGCCGCTGCAGGCGGCCGAAAGGACGACCGGGGAGGTTTCAAGTCTCGCCTGCGCCGCCCGCTACATCGTCCTCGATCGCAACCGCACTACACCGGAGATCGAGGCGTTTCTCGACGACGCCTTCCGCTTGCGGCGGCTTGCGGATGACGGCACACGGCGCCTGTATCTCGTGGAGCAGGTCCGCGCCGTGCGCTGTGCCGAATCCGCCAGGCGGAGCTGACTCACCGCTGCGCGCTACGAATCTCGTTCATGTTGTGTATCGAGACCGCCATGGAGGCGGCTGTGAGGGCGACGCCCAAGATGATTGCGGTCTTTCGGTGGCCGCTCTTCGAGAGCTTGCGGATGGTCCAATCCAGTCCCGCAGCGGTGCCTAGCTTCATGGAAGCGAGCGCCAGCGGCTCGTCCGCGGCCCAGCGCATGAACGGGTTGGCTTCTTTGACGGTGCCCGTCCCGATGCCATATGCGGTCGTGCTCAGGTCCATGACCTGTGACGCCAGCACGCCGACGCGGACCGTTGTCAGCAGCCGATCGCCGTTGCTCGAGACCGATGTCAAGCTTACGGACGACATCGGCGGGATCTGCGCATTAGCCGTTCCGGCCACCGCCGCGCTCCGCTCCATTTCGGTTGAGACCGGCGCGAGTCGTTGCTCCACGACCGTGACCGGAGAGCCGGCGTCCTCCGGCATCGAGACCGCTGGTTCCTGCTCCGCCGCATCCGAGATCGGCGCGCCAACGCAGAGCACGCCAACCAGCGGCAATCCGACGAGTGTTGAGAAAGTTCGCATGGACGTCGTTCCATCCTCTTCTTGACAGATCCAATCGCACCGTTATGCCTGAGGTAGGCAAGAGCCGTGCCCAGCTGAGCTTGACAAACGTCCAAGGAGGAACTCGGGTTGGCCGGAACGACTGGCGAGGATTTTCAACCGGCGGGCGCATGTTTGCGTATCATCGTCAGCCGCTGCAAAATTCACCCGGTGACAAAATGCGTCTTCTCTGAAGAAATAGTTCAGTTTTGAGTCAGACTTCAACG
>JBOGIN010001125.1:0-3709 GCA_050742275.1 Vicinamibacteraceae bacterium | reverse complement strand
CGTATGGGCTGTTGCCGGTGATGCTCGCGCTGGCCCCGCCGGAGATCCCGCGCATCACGGAAGCGGCGATCGATGGGCGCGTGCTGATGACGGCGCTGGCGCTGACGGTAGTCACAGGTTGTGCGTTTGGGCTCGCGCCGGCGCTGCGGTTGTCCCGGCTCTCGGTCCTGCAGGCCATGAGGGGTGCATCCGGAAGATGGGCGACGCCGCGGGCGAGGTTCCGCTCCGCGCTCGTCGTCGGTCAAGTCGCCGCGTCTGTGACACTGTTTGCCCTCGCGGGGCTGCTCGGCCGGACGTTCCTGACGTTGCTGCCGTCGGATCCAGGTTTCGAAGCTGAGTCGCGGACTGCGTTGATCGTAAGCCTAGGCGATCGTGTCCCGGACCTGGCGGACCGTCTCGGCCGCTGGCATGAGCTGTTGCGGTGTGTGGACGCGCTGCCGGGCATCACTGGTGTCGCATTGAGCTCGAGGGTGCCGTTCACCGATAACGAAACGATCGGCTCCGTGGCCGCCGCTGATGCGAGAGGTCGCACGGGCAATGCGACAGCGCTCGACGCCGACGTTCGGGCCGTGTCATCCAATGTCTTTCAGCTCTTGCGCATGCCGCTCTCGCAGGGGCGCATCTTCAGCTCCGCTGACGGTCCGACATCGCCAGGTGTGGCGATCATCAACGAAACCCTTGCGCGTAACCTCGCGCCAGACGGCAACGTGCTCGGAAGAACGGTGCATGTTGAGGGAGGCGGCACCGCTGCCCTCCCGGCGTACCAGATCGTCGGTGTGGTTGCCGATGCCCGATCGACGGGAGTCACGGCCGAGGTATGGGACGAAATCTACATTCCGCTTTCACAGAGCACGGCGCGCTCTGCCTTCCTGATTGTGCGATCGCCGTTGGATACCGGCACGTTGGCGAAGTCGCTGCGTCAAGAAATCCGTTCGGTCTTCCCAGAGCGGCCAGAGAACCGCTTCTTACTGCCGGCGACATCGATGGAAGACCTGATGGCCCAGTCTGTGGCCGGGCCGCGATTCAGCGCAACACTCGTCAGTGCGTTCTCAGCGATGGCGCTGCTCCTCGCGGCACTCGGCCTGTTTGGATTGGTGGCGTACTCGGTCTCGCAGCGGTTTCACGAGCTCGGGATACGCACGGCTCTGGGCGCCCGTCCGCGGGATCTCGTGCTGACGGTTACCCGCTCGGCCGTCACGTTGACAACAGTAGGTATCGCGGTGGGACTGGCGGCTGGCGCGTATTTCACGCAGTTCGTCGAGAGTCAGGTCTATGCGATTGAGCCCTTGGACATGCCAACCTTCGTCGGCGCGGCCATCCTGATGCTGGTCGTTGCCGCTCTCGCAGCCTATGTTCCCGCTCGGCGCGCGGCAAGAGCTGATCCGATGACAGCCCTGCGGTACGAATGACGCGCCGTGAATCATCTGGGGACGATGTCGTACTCGAGTCCGACCGTGCCGGTCTTCTCATAGACGCGGCACTGTTTCAGCTCGAGCCGCGCTCGCCCGGTGAAGGCTATTCGCTCCGTAGCGCGAGGGTCGGATTGATCCGTGTGGCGCGCGTCGCGGGGACGTAGCACGCCGTCAGCGCGACCACCATGAGCGTGGCCGCGACGGCCGCGAACGTGACGGGATCGCGTGCGGGCACCTCGAACAACAGACTCGCGACGACACGATTCACGGCAAAAGCGCCGGCGAGGCCGAGCGCGACCCCGATGCCAGCCCATGTCATCCCGCCGCGCAGCACGAGCCCCACGACCTGCCCCCGCGCGGCGCCCATGGCCATGCGTACGCCGATCTCCTGCGTCCGCTGTCCCACCGAATACGCGAGCACGCCGTAGACGCCGACCGCCGTGAGCAGCAGCGCGATGAGAGCGAATGCCCCGGCCAGCATCGTCGTGAGCCGCGGCTGCGCGGCGGCGTCGTCGAGCCAGTCGTCTAGGCTGCGCACGTCATAGATGGGTTGCGTGAGATCAATTTCACTTACGGCCTCGCGGATTGCCGGCACAATCAGCGACGGTTCACCGCTGACGCGCACGAGCAACGTGATGGACCGCTGTGGCAATTGCATGGCTGCGAAATAGACCGCGGCCTGAGGCGCGCGATCGAGGCCGCCGCCGCGCCTGCCCTCGCCGCTCGCCCCGCGCATGTCGCCAACCATGCCCACCACCGTGTACTGCCGGCCATCTCCCTGGAGCGTTCGCCCAATCGGACTCCCGTTGGGCCAGGCCTGGCGCGCGAAGCCTTGGCTCACGACTGCGACGAGTGGCCCACCGAGGCGATCCTGCTCGCCAAAGAAGCGCCCTGCCAGCAGGTGCGCGCCAACCGCCCGAAAGTAATCAGGACTGACCATGTGCTCCACGGCGTCCGTCGGGACCTCCGGCGAGCCGGCGCCGGACGCGGAGTCCCGGACGTTGGCCGCCGCACGGACGCCCGTCGTGAAGGGTGCGCTCGTGCCTAGGCCGACGGCCTGAACGTCCGGCATTCCCTCGACCGAGCGGAGCAGCTGGCGATAGAAGGTCGAGATTCGCAGACCGTCTGGATACGTCGCCTCCGGGAGGCTGATGCGCGCCGTCATGACGCCCTCCGGCTGGAATCCCAGCGGCACGTTCTGCAGCCGGAGGAAGCTTTGTATGAGGAGGGCCGCCACGACCAGGAGCATCGTCGCGAGGCCCATCTGCGCGACGACGAACCCCTGGCGCAGGGCACGGCGTGACGAGCCAAAGATACCCTTGCCGCTCTGAGCGAGAGCGGGAAGAAGGTCAACGCGTGTCGCGCGGAGGGCTGGCATGACGCCGAAAAGGAGGCCGCTCACGAGCGAGGCGAGGAGCCCAAAGCCGAGCACGGTCGCATCGACGCGAACCTCGTCGATCCGCGGCAGCGTCGGCGGAAGCAGGCCCCGCAGAACTTGCACCGCAACGATCGACATCAGGAGTCCGCAGACACCGCTTACGGTCGCAAGGCACACGCTTTCGGTGAGCAACTGTCGAACGAGGCGTCCGGGGCTGGCCCCGAGAGCCGCCCGCATCGCCAACTCACGCTGCCGGCTCATCCCTCTCGCGAGGAAGAGGTTCGCCACGTTCGCACAGGCGATCAGGAGGACCACGCCTACGGCGCCGAGCAGCACGAAGAGCGATGGCCGTACGCCGACATCGAGCATCGAGTCGTGGACCGCTTCCAGATGAACGCCCCAGCCTCGATTGGTTGCCGGGAACTCCTGTTCCAGGCCGGCGGCAATCGCCTGCATCTCGTCGCCTGCGCGCTCGATTGAGATACCCGGACCGAGCCGGCCCACGACCCGCAGAACACGGTTGCCGCGATTCTCACGCGCCGGGTCAATCCTGAGTGGCAGGAAGACCTGCGGATCTCCGGGCGAGGAGATCTGGGTACGCCCCACGTCACGAAACGCACGCGGCACCACACCGATAACCTGGTGGCGCTCGCCGTTCAAGGTGATCGACTGTCCGACGATCGAGGCGTCGCCGCCAAAGCGCTGACGCCAGAACGGCTCAGCGAGAAGCACCACGCGATTGCTGCCAGGCCGCTCGTCGTCGGCACGCAGCGGCCGGCCAACAAGCGGCGCGAGGCCCAACACGCGGAACATGGACGCCGTCATAGTGCTGACGATCAGCCGCTCGGGATCGCCATGATCGATAAGATTTGTGCTGTCGCCGCCGTTGAAGGCCGCGAGTGCCTCGAAGCTCTGGGTG
>JBOGIN010001124.1:0-5814 GCA_050742275.1 Vicinamibacteraceae bacterium | reverse complement strand
TCTCCGGTCTTCTCGATCCGAACGGAAACGTCCGACCGATCTACGACCCCCTGACCAGCCGGCGCAATGCGGCGGGTGACATCGTACGCACCCAGTTTCCAGGCAATATCATTCCGGCTGATCGGATCAGCGACGTTTCCCGGGCCGTGGCGGCGCTGCTTCCGGCCCCGACGATGCCCGGCCAGACGCTGAACTTCGTCGGCGTGCGGAGCACCATATCGGACGACGACCGCTGGCAGGTAAAGCTCGATCACGTGCTCTCCGACAATCACCGCCTGAGCGGGCTCTATTCGTCGGGCACTTTCGTGCGCGACGGCTCCGGTCCGCTGCCGGATCGCATCTTCTCGGGATTCACACGGCGCGATGAGCGCGCCCATCTCGTTCGTCTGAGTCACGATTGGACCGTGAGCCCCACCCTCGTCAACCGGCTCTCCATCGGATTCAACCGCGACGCGCCATTCACGGGATCCCCCACGGTGGGCGAAGGTTGGCCGGCCAAGCTCGGGCTGCGGGGCACCGGCGATGACGAGCACGGCGCGTTTCCACGCATCAACTTCGGCAGCGAGACCGACGACGGCGTGGGCCTCGGCGGCGAGGCGAACGCGTATCAGGCCGAGAACTCGTTCATCGTCTCCAATGTGGCCACGAAGATCGTCGGGAAGCACTCGATCCGGTTCGGAGGCGACTACCGGCACTACCAGCTCAACGCGCGCGTGTTTCACCGCACCCAGGGCACGTTCAATTTCGGCTCCGGCTTCACATCGAATCCGGCGAGCTCCAACCGCGCCAACACGGGCAGCGGCATCGCCACGTTCCTGCTTGGTGCCGTGCAGGGCGGCACCGTCCTCTATCCGACCGTCAGCGTCGGCGACCGATTCTCGTACGCGAGCGCGTTCCTGCAGGACGACCTCAAGCTTACCCGTCGCTTGACGTTGAATCTCGGCTTGCGCTACGAGGTCGCCGTGCCGCTGCGCGAGCGCACTGATCGCCTCACCTTCTTCGATCCGACGGCGCCGAACCCAGCCGGAGGCGGGCGACCCGGCGCCTTAGTCTTCGCCGGCGATGGTCCGGGGCGCATTGGCCAGCGGCAGATCGCCGAGACCGACTACACGAATTTCGGTCCGCGCGTCGGGTTCGCGCTGCGGCTGACGGATCGCACCGTCCTGCGGAGCGGCTATGGCATCTTCTACGGCACCGGGGGCGCCGTCACCGAGAATGCGCTCGGCACGCGGCTGCAGCTCGGATACAACGCGCAGCCCACGTTCAACGTGACGGACCCCAGTGGCATGTCGCCGGCGTTCTATTGGGACGACGGCTTGCCCGCCGTGAATCCAGCACCCCCCGTGCTGAATCCCAGCTTTGCGAACAACCAGAGCATCAGCAACTGGGTCCGGCCGGAGGATGGCCGGCCGCCGTACGTTCAAAACTGGCACGTCGGCGTGCAGCGCCAGATTGGGGCGAACCTGATGGTCGACGTCGCGTACGTCGGCAGCAAGGGCACGCGCCTTACGTCGAGCAACCTTCGCATCAATCAGCTTCATCCGGACATGATGCGTCTGGGCGCGCTGCTCACCGCTGACGTGCACTCGTCGGCTGCTCGCGATGCCGGCATCACGCCGCCCTATCCGGGCTTTGTCGGAACCGTCGCGCAGGCACTCCGGCCCTTCCCGCAGTACTTGGACATCACGGCGCCGATGGAGACGCTCGGACGCTCGACCTACCACTCGCTGCAGGTCATGGCGCAAAAGCGCTATTCGCACGGCCTGACCTTCAGCGTCGCCTACACGTGGTCGAAGAAGCTGACGGACTCGGGAGAGAGCCAGGTATTCGAGCAGAACGCCGGCCCCATGAACGCCTACAACCTGAAGCTCGAGAAATCGCTCAGCTATAACGATATCCCTCACATTCTTGTCATCGGCTATGCATACGAATTGCCCATTGGCCGCGGCAAGCGCTTCCTCAACGGCGACATTCCCGCCATCGGATGGTTCCTCGAGGGTTGGCAGGTGTCTGGCATGAGCCGGTATCAAAGCGGTCCGCCGCTCCGGATTTCCGGTGGGATGACGACCGGAATCTTCTCTCCCAACCGCCCCACGTTCAATCCCGGCGTGCCGATTCGCACGAACGTCAGTGCCGGCGACTTTGATCCGGCCGTGCATCGCTGGTTAAATCAGGACGCCTTCATCAACACGGAGCGGTTCCGCTTCGGCGACGTGCCGCGAACAATCCATGAGCGCGCCTTCCCGTTCTACGATGAAAGCTTCGGCCTGCTCAAGAAGACGCGGATCGGGGAGCGCATGCAGCTCGAGTTCCGCATCGAGTTCTACAACGTGCTGAACCGAACCAACTTCGCTCCGCCGGTGACGAACATCAACTCGGTGGACTTCGGACGCGTGACCGCGCAGGTCGGCAACGCGCGTCACGGCCAGCTCGGGCTCCGGCTCAGCTTCTGAGTATGCCGGCACCTCGGCCCACGAGCCCCGCACGTCGCGCGTCACGCCGTCCCGCGTCAAAGGAGAAGGATGCTTTTCGCTGTCGTCCTGCTGGCTGCCGCCGCCGCGCTCACCTTCAAGGATCCGCGGGAGTTCCGCAGCCCACGTGACGTCATCGTGGTGCCGTTCCAGGGCAAGCTCGATGGCGCTCACGCGGCGACCGTCGGCGGCTGGTTCTACCCCAGGCGCAAAGGCGAGCAGGTATGGATTTCGCGGGGAACGCCCGAGATCGGGCCGCTAGGCGAACGGTTCTTCCGTCCCGAGCGCGACTGGGTCAACTTCGTCGTCGGCACCGATCAGCACGGGTTCCTGATGGGCACGATCAACGGCAACGGCGCGATGCCGTTCGTGCACGTCACCGTCCAGGAGATCCCCATCAACACCTGGAATCAGGTGGCCGTCGTCAAGGACGCCGAAGGCTATCAGAAGTTCTACGTCAATGGCGTGCTCGTGCACACGGACCGCGAGTCGACATGGGCGCCGCAGATCCATCCGTTCCGCGATACGGCCGCTGCCGAGCCGATTAGAGTCTCGATGCCGTTGGGGGGCCTTGCGGGTGAAGTATGGGTGCACGCGCGCGAGCTGAGCGCGGACGAGATCCGGCAGGATTTCCTCGCCAAGCGCGATCGCTACAAGCCGGCTCCGGAGCCGCACGTTGTGGCGCTCCGGGAGATGGATCGATCTCCCGTCGCTGGGCTCTGGGAGCAGCCGCTCGACGCGACGAACTGGCCCGGAATTCGTGCGAGGATCCGTGCCGGCATGGAAGCCATCTTCGGCGTGCCGCCTCGCGATCCGTGGGGGCACACCGAGCGAGGTTCGCTTGAAGCCCGGATCCTCTCCGAGGAGCGCCTCGACGGCTATGTCCGCCGCAAGGTTGTCATTCCCGTGCAGCAGGGGGATCGCATGGTTGCGTGGCTCCTGGTACCCGACGACATCGCAGTCCCTGATCCACGCGACAAGGCTCCTGCCGTGATCTGCTTCTATGGCACCACGGCCGGCGCGGGCAAGGATACGACCGTGGGGCTGTCGGGCCCGGAGCCGGGCACGCCGCCACGGAAGAACGCGGCGTTCGCCCTGGATATGGTGCGCGCCGGCTTCGTGGCGCTGGCCCCCGACTGGCTGCGTGATGGGGAACGGATAGCGCCCGGCCGTGCGCCCTACGACACGACCGATTTCTATGAGCGGTTCCCCGATTGGTCCATTCACGGCAAGGACGCCTGGGATACGTCGCGGGCGATCGACTATCTGCAGTCGCTGCCGTTCGTCGACGGGACGGAGATCGGCATGGTCGGTCACTCGTACGGGGGCCACAGCACGATCTTCGCGGCGGCGCTCGATCCGCGCATCCGCGTCGCCGTGGCAAACGGCCCCGTCTCCGAGTTCGTGCACCACGGTATGCACTGGGCCGTCCCCCGGGGCAGCCAGCGCAGTCAATCGCTTCCGCGCCTGCGTCCCTACATCCTCGCGCACGAGCCGCCGCCCATCACCTTCTACGAGGTGACGTCGCTCATCGCGCCGAGAGCCCTGCTCGTCGGCCAGGCCGTGGGCGAGCGCCGGCCTTTCGAGGAAGAGAACTATGCGTCCGTCGCAGAGGTCTACCGCGCACTGGGTGTGCCGGAGCGCGTGCGCTACCACTGGTACGCCGGCGATCACGACTTCCCCCCGGCCGCGCGGAAGGCCGCGATCGAATGGCTTGAGAGATGGTTCACGGCTTCGGAGCCCAGTCATGGCGTGGCAAAGTAGGCGATCGTTTCTGAACATCACCGCCGGGCTCGCGGCGTCTCCGCTGATCGGCGGGCGGCGAGGCTGGGTGGGCGCCAACGATCGGATTCGCGTCGCTGTGATGGGGATGGGCGGCCGCGGCGGCGACCTGATGACCCTGTCGGCGAAGGCAAGGAACGTCGAGGTCGCCGCGATCTGCGATCCGGATGAGTCGCGCATGCGCCAGTGGGCTGCCTCGCTCGAGGCGCTCACGAACCGCCGCCCGCGGACCGAGGTCGACATCCGCACGGTGCTCGACGACGACACCGTGGACGCCCTCATCATTGCGTGCTGCAACCATTGGCATGCGCCGGCCGCCATCTTCGCCTGTCAGGCCGGCAAGCACGTGTACGTGGAGAAGCCCATCTCGCACAACGTGTTCGAAGGGCGTCAGCTCGTGGCCGCCGCCAGGAAGTACAACCGTATCGTACAGGCCGGCACACAGAACCGCTCTAACGCGCGCATCCGGAAGGCGATCACGCTTCTGCACGAGGGCGTGGTCGGGGATGTCTACATGGCGCGCTGGCTGATCACCGGGCACCGTGAGTCGATTGGCTTTCAGCGCCCCGAACCCCCGCCTGCCGGCCTTCATTGGGATCTGTGGCTTGGGCCCGCGCCGGAGCAGCCGTTCCATCGAAATCTCGTCCACTACAACTGGCATTGGTTCTGGGACTTCGGAAACGGCGAGATGGGCAACAACGGCACGCACTACATGGATGTCGCGCGGTGGGGTCTCGGGCGCGGGCTTCCCGCCAAGATTCACTCGATCGGCGGCCGCTTCGGCTACGACGATCAGGCACAAACGCCAAACACGCAAACCGCGACGTTCGAGTATCCGGATGGCAGCATCCTCCTTGGCGAGATTCGAGGCGTGTACACCGGCGAGCAGCCAGGCTGGTACTTCTACGGCTCGCGGGGCTCGATGCAGATCGTTCCCGGCGGGCAGTTCCACGTGTATTGGGATGTCAACAAGAGCCCGGACCCGGTCCGGAGCTGGTCGGAGGAGATGGACCGAGGCGTCGATCCGCACGAGGTCGGCGACGTGGGGCATCTCAACAACTTCTACGCAGCGGTTCGCGCGAACGATGCAAGCCTCCTCCGCGCGCACATCAGCGAGGCGCACGTCGCGAACAGCATGTGCCTGCTGGCGAACATCTCCTACCGCACCGGCCGCACGCTGCACCTCGATGCGGAGACGGAGACCTTGGTCGGCGATCCGGAGGCGGCCGCCCTCCTCACGCGGGCGTACCGCAAGCCTTTCGTCATCCCCGAGAAGATTTGATGCTGAGAATCGTGTCAGCTGCCGGTGTGGCGGCGCTCTTCGTTGCATGCACGTCGGCTGGGTCGAGCGACGGCCCGCAGTTCAAGCCCATCCCCCGCGTGCAGGCCGTGCCTCTTCCGTATCATCAGGTCTCCTTCCAGCGTGATGGACGCGAGATCGCGCGCTACCACTTTGGGCCGGATCTCATCCGCCCGTTCGTGTATCCCATCGTCGGACCATCCGGGCACGGCCTCACACGGATGGGCCATCCGGGCAATCCGGACACGCATAGCCATCACA
>JBOGIN010001123.1:0-4339 GCA_050742275.1 Vicinamibacteraceae bacterium | reverse complement strand
GGGCGCGCTTGAGCGCGCGGGCCGCGTTCAAGCCACCGAATCCGCCGCCGATGATCACGACACGCGGTCGGCCGGGAGGCGAGGGGATGGCAACGGGCCGCGTGTCGGGCCGTTCGGTTCCAGCTCGGCTCTCGGGTGACTCGAGCGCATCGACACGCCACTGGTCGGAGCCGTTCGCCTCACGCATGGCCATACGTCCTTCCTCCAGCGATTATGGCACGTGCCCATTGCACGCCAGCGCGGCTGGATGCTGATAGACTGGCGGGATGGAGCCGGGCAACGAGTCGCGGGTGAAGCGGCGTGGCGACTCCGGCCGAGCCGCAGGGATGCGTTGGGGCCGCAGCACCGTCGAGACGGCCTGCCCGCTGGACTGCCCCGATGCCTGCAGCCTCGCCGTCTCGGTCGAGAGCGGCCGAGTGGTCAAGATCGACGGCTCCTCTCGGAACGGCGTCACGCGCGGCTTCATCTGCGCCAAGGTGCGGCGCTTTGCGGAGCGTGTCTCTCATCCGCGGCGGTTGACCTATCCTGCACGGCGCAATGGCCCGAAGGGCCGAGGTGCCTTCGAGCGCCTGGATTGGGGCGAGGCCCTCGGAGCAATCGCACGGCAGATCGAGGACGTCCGCCGTGAATGGGGCGGCGAAGCCATTCTCCCGTTTTGTTACGGCGGCTCGAACGGTCTCCTCACGCAAGACACGACCGACCGCGATCTGTTCCACCGCCTCGGTGCGTCGCGGCTCGCGCGGACCGTGTGTGCCGCGCCGACCGGCGCCGCTCACGACGCGATGTACGGCAAGATGCCCGGCGTCGCCTACGACGACTACGTGCACGCGCGGCTCATCGTCGTGTGGGGAGCGAACCCTTCCATCTCGAGCATTCACCTCGTGCCGTTCATTCGCGAGGCGCAGCGCCGCGGCGCAAAGCTCGTCGTCGTCGACCCACGCCGTACGCAGCTCGCGCGGCACGCCGATCTGCATCTTGCGGTTCGGCCGGGCACAGACCTCCCGCTCGCGCTCGCGCTCGTCCGCGCTTTCTTCGAGAGCGGCCGCGCAGACGAGCGATTCCTCCAAGCGCATACCGTGGGCGCAGACGACCTTCGCGCGGCTGCCGGCCCCTGGACGTTCGAGGAGACGGCGCGCGAATGTGGTGTGCCCGTCGATCAGGTGGCTGCATTTGCGGAGCTGTACGCGGCGACGTCTCCCGCCGTGATCCGCTGTGGTTGGGGACTCGAGCGAAATCGCAATGGTGGGCACGCGGTGCTCGCCGTCCTTGCGTTGCCCGCCGTGGCCGGCAAGTTTGGCGTGCGCGGCGGCGGTTTTACGATGTCGAACTCTTCAGCCTGGGCGCTCGACCGTGAGCGCTGGGCGCAGCAACCGGAGACCGAGACGCGCATCGTCAACATGAACCAGCTCGGTCGGGTGTTGACCGAGTACCGAGATCCGCCCATCAAGCTGCTCTTCGTGTACAACTGCAATCCGCTCGCGACGATGCCAGAGCAGAACCGTGTGCTCGAAGGACTGCTCCGCGAGGATCTCTTCACCGTTGTCTTCGACCAGGTCCATACCGATACCGCGGACTACGCCGACATGGTGCTGCCGGCAACGACATTTCTGGAGCACTACGACATCGCGCGCGGGTACGGCTCCTACAGCCTGCAGTTGGTGCGCCCGATCGTGGAAGCCGCAGGCGAGGCGCGGACGAACCCGGAAGTCTTCAGTCAACTGGCCGAGTGCCTCGGGCTCGATGTCGAAGAGTCCGAAACCGAGACGCTGCTCCGCGTCGCTGCGGGCCTGCCGGGAAACCTCCGGGACCCGTTGCTTGCAGACGAGGTCGTGCGGCCCCCTTGTGGCGCGAACCCCGTGCAGTTCATCGACCTCTTTCCAGCGACAGCGGACGGGAAGGTGAACCTCTTTCCCCGAGATCTCCCCAGCGCCGCCCCCGGCGGTCTCTACGCCTATCAAGCGGATCCGGCCACGCGCGAGCTCCCGCTCGCGCTCATCTCGCCAGCCACGGAAAAGACCATCAGCTCGACGTTGGGTGAGCTGCGGCAGGAGATCGCGCGTCTGCTGATTCATCCCGCGGACGCGGATTCTCGAGGCATCGTCACCGACGACCCGATTCGTGTGTTCAACCGCCTCGGAGAGGTACATTGCCTCGCGAAGGTCACCGACGAGATCACGCCAGGGACCGTGAGTCTGCCGAAGGGGCTCTGGCGGCACCACGTCCTCAACCACTCGACGGCCAACGCGCTGGTGCCGGACGGGCTCTCGGATCTCGGCGGCGGTGCCTGCTTCAACGACGCTCGCGTCGAGGTCGCGAAGCTGGCGAGCGCGATGCTCGGAGACGAACGGCTCGCGATCTGGATAGCTCCACGGGACACGCGCCACGTGTCGTAAGTGGAAATGCTCCCGCCAGGCAGGGGCGATCCGTGTCAGTGTCCGCGCGCATCTTCCGGCTCGAGCCATAAGACGCCGTACGGCTCCAGCGGCACGACGAGCGCATCTCCGGCGGTGGTGACCTCGCGACGCTTGATGATGTCCACCCACACCGGTGGTCCCCCACCCACCAGTGCCAGCGGCACGTGGAGCGTGAGCGGCAGCGCCGTCACGTTGTGAATCGCCACGAGGCGGTCACCGTCGCGCCCGCCGCGCATCAGCACGAAGGCACGCTCGTCGATGTCGAGGACCTCCTGCGGCGAGTTGGGATGGAACGCCCGGTGGGCAATGCGCCGTTTGACGAGACGACGAAACTGCGTGGCTGTCTTGTGGGCGGAGCTCTTGCGGTCGAGCAGCATCGCGTAGAGATTGGCCTCGTCTATCGTCTTCCTGTTGATGCTGCGCGCTTCCCGTCCGGCGAGAATCGCCTCCGTATCGTTCTTTGCGCCGTACAACGCCGGCAAGTAGACGCCGGCAACGCCCCGCATGGCCAGCACGATGGCGCGCGCGCAGACATAGCGGTCGACCTGCAAGTCCACCGACTCGTCCACATCGTCACGGTTCAACGCGCTGTAGTAGCTGATGTTGAGCTCATACGGGCTCTTGCTGCCATCGCCATTGTCCTTGTACGAGACGAGCCCGCCATGCTCCGTTGTCTTCTCGACCAGCGCGTTGATCTCCTCGCGGGTCAATAGACCTTGCGCCCCGAGCAACCCGATGCCGTCGTGAGACGAGAGGAAGTTGAAGAACGCGGTGGTGTGTGAGGGGGGCACGAGCGTCCTCGCCCAGGCGCTGAGCGTCGCCGCATTGCCCGTGTGAAGCGTGTGCAGTATCAGCGGTGGCAGCGCGAAGTTGTACACCATCTGCGCTTCGTTGCTGCCGTCTCCGAAGTACGTGATGTTGTCCGCGTGCGGCACGTTGGTCTCGCTGATGAGCGCCACGTGCGGTGCGACGATGTCGAGAACCGCGCGAAAGAGCTGCACGAGGGCGTGCCCCTGCTGCAAATGCGCACAGCTCGTCCCGAGCTCGCGCCAGATATAGGTCACCGCGTCGAGTCGAATGGCGTCGGCGCCCCGCCTCACGTAGTGCAGCAGCACCTCGACGACACGCTGCAGCACGCGCGGATTCTTGAAGTTCAGATCGACCTGGTCCGGACTGAAGGTCGTCCAGACGAAGCGCTGGCCGTTGATGGTGCGGTACGGCGTGAGCAGGCTGGACGCCCGCGGTCTGAGGATCAGGCCTAGATGGTCGTCGCTGATGGCGTCCTTCGTGGAAAACGCCACGAAGAACTCTTCGTATCCGGGACGTCCGTTGAGGAACCGCTGGAACCAGCGGCTCTTGCTCGAGGCATGGTTGAACACGCCATCGAACATGAGGCGGAACGTGCGCGACAGTCGATCGATGTCCTCCCACTTGCCGAGCCTCGGATCCACCTCCTCGTAGTCGATGATGGAAAAGCCACGGTCGGACGAGTACGGGAAGAACGGCAGGATGTGCACCATGTTGATGGTGCCGCGCATGAAGCGCAGGAGGAAGTCTGAGAGGACCTGGAGCGGTGGGCGACCAGGGCTCGTCAGCAGATCCCCATACGTGATCAAGACGACGTCGCGCTCGCTGAAGCGCTCCTGCGGATCGAACTCGCGGTCCGCGTCGATCATCTCTGGCGTCTTGTGCGCGCAGTGCACCTTCATCAAGCGATCCAGCTCAACGAAGCAGTCCTCGGCGCGTTGGCGGCCGTAGAGAAACGTCAGAATATCGACGATGCGGGCGCGTTGTTCGATGGTGAGCTGTAGGAGCGGGCGGGTGTAGTCGGGGCCTGAGAGATAAGGGAGCAGATGGAGTGGAAGCCGTTGATCGGCCTCCACGGTCTCAGACGCCGGGACAGCCATCGATTATCAGAGTAACAC
>JBOGIN010001122.1:0-3057 GCA_050742275.1 Vicinamibacteraceae bacterium | reverse complement strand
GTTCGACCCTTTACGCGGACCGTAGGCCGCCTGTCGGCCTGCTCCATTTTATGCCAACTTGTCTGAAGCCGCCGGCCGCGCGTCCCTGGTGAATGACGGGGACCCGCGTTGCTACTCTTGCGCCCGCGCAGTACACTGCGTCGGGAAGCGGCGCGGGCGCCGCAGGCTCTTGCCTCACGTTCTCCCCATCCGAGCTGAGGAGCATTGACGACATGGCGATTGCTGACACGCTGCTGCCGGAGTTCGATCAAGAGATGGCCACCACGCGCCGCGTTCTCGAACGCGTACCCGATGACAATCCGAACTGGAAACCGCACCCGAAGTCGTTCTCCATTGCGCACCTCGCCCAGATCCTGGCCTGGATGCCTGGGTGGATCGGGCAGACGCTGACCACCACTGAATTAGACCTCGCATCCGGCAGCGGCTACAGCGTTGAGAGCACGAAGACGCTGCTCAAAACGTTCGACGACAACGTACGCTGCTCCCGCGAGGTCATCGCCGCGGTCAAGGATTCCGACTACGACGTGCCTTGGTCGTTGAAACTCAAGGGGGCCGTGCTCTTCACGTTGCCACGCGGCGTGGTGGTGCGGCAGCACATCAGCCATCTCAGCCACCACCGCGGGCAGATGACTGTTTACCTCCGGCTGCGGGATGTGGCGGTGCCGTCAGTCTATGGGCCGACCGCGGACGAGGGGTGGCAAGGTTAGCTTCTAGCGGGCCGCGGCTTGCAGCCGCGCCCCCCGACGCTCACTTGCGAGCCCCGAAACTTGACTCAGAAGCATCAAGTTTCGGGTTCTCAAGGGTTCTAGCGGTCAAATCTGGCAAGAACCGGCTCCGTCACGCTCGCGTGGGGCGCGCACGCTCGCCGCCGTTCGGGCACATGGGCGCTGAAACAGGCCCGGACGCCGGGATCTCCACGCCTGCGTTCAGCAGCCGCTCGGCGAGGCCACGGAGATCCGTCACGTGGATCACATGCATACCGAGAGCCCGCGCCCCCTCCACGTTCTCCTCCCGGTCATCCACGAACAGGCTGGTCGCGGGCTCCGCCTGCATGACATCGAGGGCAATCTCGTAGATGCGCGCGTCAGGCTTGCGCACCCCAAGGTAGCAGGAGCTGAAGAACGCGCCGAAGATGTCACGGAGCCGAAACGTGTCAATGCGATAGCGATTCAGCTCGCGCGACTCGTTGTTGATGGTGGCCAGGCTGTACGATCCCGCTGCCGCGAGGTTTCGGAGCAGGCTCAGCACCGCGTCGTGGGGCTGCGACTGCGCCTGCATGAATCTGGTGAAGGCGTCGCGCGAAAACGATCGATGCCGATGGAACACCACGTGATCGAGATACCCGTCCAGCGACTGCTCACCACGCTCGAAGGCATCTGTCAGCGCCTCGTGTCGTTGCTCGAGCTCCTCGACGTCAAGGGAAAAATGTCGCGCGGCGGACCGACGGGCGGTGGTGTCCCAACCGTTTGTGAGACAGACGCCGCCGAGGTCGAAGAAGATCGTGACTATGCGGCTCATCGAACGTTTCGTCAGCGCGCGTCTCCGATGCGCGGTAATGCGGTCCGTTTCCTGGAATAGAAATCTGATCAACCTGACAATCAGCCGAGGCGTCGGTGACGCGACAGCGGCACTGCTGAGCGGAGCTCTATCGACCGACTCCAAGTCCCAGAAACAACTCAAGTCCTTGATCGATGCTGGCGAGTTCGCCGGGCGCCACTTGTCCAAAGATCCTGCGAATGCGTCTCTTGTCGATCGATCGCAAGTGATCGACGAGCGCGTACGATACCTTCGTGAGACCGCTCGAGCCCGGCGCCAGTCCGGGGTAGAGAGCACCGTCGCCTGCCGTCCCGGTAACCGGAACCACCGCAATGAGCGGGAATCGTTGGTCGGCATTCACGGTTGGATCGCTCACGGCGATACACGGCCGGACGCCGCGCTGCTCGTGTCCGATAGTCGGATCGAGCTCCACAAGCACAACGGTCCCACGATCGAGCGTCACGACGATTCCTTGGTCCAGCCTTGCCCCTCGACCCATCGAACCGGCGTTCCGGCGTTGGCGTCTACGAGCGTTTCGTCGCTGGGTAGGTCGGAGACCCAGTCACTCAAGCCGATGTCGACGAGGTCAGTCGTCTCGGCGTGAGGATTCTGGACGGATTGCAGCAAGGCGTCCCGACGGCGCTGAGCCAATTCATGCTCCACGGCCTCGGCGATGAAGCGGCTTCGATTCCGCTCCAGTTGATCGATCCTTTCCACGAGATCAGCAGGCAACGTCACGGTTACTCGCTCCATCGTTGGCATACGTAAAGTATGACTCAAAGTATGATCATACTCAAGTCGTTCGGCTGAACGGCTCGTTCTACCGCAAGCTGTCGGAAAGATAGCGCTGTATCGTCGGACCGAGGCGGGCGGCGATCGCGTCGTGGCCGAGGTCGACGATGCCCGGCAGCCGAAGGACATATCGGCAGAACGCGAGCCCCAACATCTGCGTCGCAACGAGGCCAGCCCGCGCCGCGGCCTCGTTCTTCGGGACCACGGCGGCAAGGGCGGGAACGAGCTGCGACCGGAAGATCTCGCGCATCCGCTCGGCTGCCCTGTCATGGCTGGCGGCGGTTTTCAGGAGGACCCTCAGGGCATTGTCGGACGCATCCCCCTCCCAGCGCGCCAGGAAGTGCCTCACCAGCGCCACGCCAAGCTTCTGGCGGGGATGAGTGCCCAGATCAGGAAGCCGAAGATCGAACGAGGCCGCTGCGGCGAACAGACCGTCCTTGTTCCCGAAGTAACGCATCACCATCGACGGATCGATGTCGGCCTTCGCCGCGACCGCGCGGATCGTCGTGCGCTCGTATCCATCTGCAGCAAAAGATTCGCGAGCAGCCCGCAGGATGCGGGCCCGCGTTTCATCAGAACGCCGCGCGGTCACCTGTTCAGGCTCATCCATGACTCGTGTTTACGCCAACGCATGTTGACATGGAGGATTGGGCGGGTTATCTTGCCTACAGCGGTTGGCCAACAGACGTTGGCACCCGGAGCAACGTGTCTTTCCAAGCCTACCTGGAC
>JBOGIN010001121.1:0-2634 GCA_050742275.1 Vicinamibacteraceae bacterium | reverse complement strand
GGCACCGGCGAGGTGGCGCCGGCCGTGGCGCTGCTCGAGCAGCAAGCGCGGCGCGAGCCGGATGACGTGTCGCACGTGGTGGCGCTCGGTGCGTTGCTCGCGCAGAGCAAGCAGTTCGATCGCGCCGTCGCGGCGGTGAGCGCGGCGCAGAAGCGGTTTCCGCGCGACGCCACGCTCGGCTACCAGCTGGGGGCGATCTATCACGAAGCCGAACGCTATGACGAGGCGGAACGTGCATTCCGGGACGTGCTGAAGATCGATCCGCGCCATGCCCCGACGCTGAACGACCTTGGCTACATGTTTGCCGACCGCGGTGTGAACCTCGCCGAGGCGGTGAAGCTGTTGCAGCAGGCCGTGACGCTCGACCCGTACAACGGCTCCTATCTCGACAGCCTCGGATGGGCGTACTTCAAGCAGCGCAGGCTCGATCTCGCCCGCGACCATCTCCAGAAGGCGGCGGCGCAGCTCACCAACAACTCGGTCGTGCAGGATCACCTTGGTGATCTGCTCTTTGCCCTGAACGACCGTAAGGCGGCCATCGACGCCTGGGAGCGGGCGCTCGCCGGCGATGGTGAGTCGATCGTGCCGTCTGACATCAAAGCCAAGATACGGCGCGCACGAGAAGAATGAACGGCCCGACGAACCAGCCTTGGCTGGTCAGCCAGTGTTGGTGTTGGCGCGCTTCCCGCATGGGACGATCAAGGGTCGGCAGAGCTCCTGTCTTAGCGGCTCATATCGCCGTGGTCGTCGGCCTGTGTGCGTTCGCGGTCTCTTGCGCAGCGAGGCGGATTGCGTTGCCGACCGATCCTGGGGCGCCGCTGGCCGACGCCTCGACGCTGTACGACCAGGCCACGGCCGACTGCCGCGAGGTGCGCGTGATGACGGCGGAGATTGGCCTCTCCGGACGCATCGACGGGCGGCATGTTCGCGCCCGCCTGCAAGTGGGTTTGGCCGAGGGTGGGCGAGCGCGCCTCGAGGCGGTCGCGCCCTTCGGGGCGCCGGTGTTCCTGCTGGCGGCCACGCCCGGCCAGGCGACCTTGTTGCTGCCTCGCGATGATCAGTACGTCGAGGATCGCTCGGTCGCGACGCTCGTCGACGCGCTGACGGGGCTGCCGCTCGATGCGGACGACCTCCGCGCGATCCTCACCGGCTGTGTCTCACCAGCGCGCCGCGTGACGGGCGGGCGGCGGCACGACGGAGGCTGGTTCTCGCTGACGCTCGAAGATGAAGCGGTGCTGTATGGTCGCGACACTGGCGGGGCGCCACGAGTGATAGCCGGTCGGCTCGACGAGGTAACCGTCGAGTACCCGAACACGACCGAAGGCGTGCCGCGCACGGTTCGCGTACTGGCTGATGGCGCGCGCGGCCCGCGCGTAGAGCTCGCGCTCGACATCTCTCAGGTCGTCGTCAACGAAGAGCTGCCCGACGAGGCGTTCCGTTTGGAGCTCCCCGCCACTGCGACGCCGATCACGGTCGAAGAGCTCCGGCGTGCGAGTCTCCTCAGGAACCCTGAATCCTGAATCCCGAATCCCGATTCCTGATGTCGACCCTTCCGCTGACTGCTCGGGCGCATGCGAAGGTCAACCTCGATTTCCGGATTCTCGGGACTCGATCGGATGGTTATCACGAGGTCAGGACCGTGCTCCAATCGCTTGCGCTCCACGACGAGCTCGAGCTGAGCGAGCGGGACGGACCGTTCACCTTGACGTGCGACGAGCCGAGTGTTCCTGCGGACGCGACGAACCTGGTTTGGCGCGCGGCGGTGCGACTGGGCAGAGCGCTCGACCTCTCGCTCGATGGTCTTGCCCTGACGCTCCGAAAGCGCATACCTGCGCAAGCGGGCCTTGGGGGCGGCAGCGCAGATGCGGCGGCGACGTTGCGGTTGCTGGCCCGGAGATGGGGGAGCGCGCCAGGGGATCCGCGGTTGGCAGGTGTGGCGGCTGAGCTCGGGGCGGATGTGCCGTTCTTTCTGGCAGGGGGGACGGCGCGCGCGACGGGACGCGGCGATCTCATCCACCCGCTCGCCGACCTTCCCGAGCGCCACGTGCTCCTCGTGCAACCGCCATTTGGCGTGTCGACCCGGGATGCGTATGCGTGGTTCGACGCATCGCCCATACCGCCGTGCGAGGATCCCCCCCAGTGGCCGACCGGCGCTGGCTCGGTCTGGAGCGGCCTGTTGCCGCGCCTGCGAAACGACCTCGAGGCGGTCGTGACGGCGCGGCAGCCGGAGATTGGCGCTGCCGTGGAGGCGCTCCGTGCCGCAGGCGCCCTCCTTGCCATCATGGCTGGGAGCGGCTCGGCGGTCGCCGGCTTCTTTGGCACGAGCGCGGAGGCCGAGCGGGCCTGCCGGTCTCTCGAGTCGATTGCCGAGCGCCAGCGCTGGCGATTACTCCGCACCAAGACCATCGACCGGCAGACCTATGCGGCCAGCATCCGCCCACGGCCATCCCCCTGACCAGTCGGCGGCGAGCGGACCTGCGGGACGACCGGCCGCGCGGCCCCGGACTGTCTGGGGCTTGCCAGTAACCCCGTGGTTCCGCTACGATAAGCGTTTGCCGCCGGCCCGGCGACCGCACGCCTACGGGCCCGATCGTTCGCTCGCGCGTCGGTGTCGCGCGTCTGGCTGCGTGCGAA
>JBOGIN010001120.1:0-1959 GCA_050742275.1 Vicinamibacteraceae bacterium | reverse complement strand
TCACTACGCTCAGGCGGCCGCGCATCTCGCCACCAACGCCTCGTCTACGCTCGTCGGTCTGCTCAACGGCGTGTTGTGGCTGCTGCTCCCCAACGTGTCCGTGTTCAGCGCCGCGACGCGCCTTGCGGCGGGCGAGTCCGTGCGAGGTGAGGAAGTGGCGCTCGCGGCGGCATACGGTGTGATGTATGCGGCAGCCGCGGTGGCAATTGGCAGCGGTCTTTTCGCGCGCAGAGACGTCTAGAATCCACGTGCGTGTAACGGCTTTTCTCATCGGCGGTGTGCTGCTCTTGTCGGCGTGGGCCGTGCAGGTCGTCGTCGAGCGGACGCGCGTGCAGGCCGCAGCGGGAGCGCAAGGCGACATGCCGCACGCGCGTCTGTCCGCGATGCTGAGGCTCTTGCGCATTCCGTTTCCTTCGGTCGCGGCCGACATCTGCTGGATTGTTGCGGTGCAGCACTTCGCGAGCCTCCGTCATGCATCGGAGCCGGCGGCTGACAGGGGGTTGTTCGAGCTGGTCGATCTCACGGTGACGCTCGATCCGGCATTCGTCGCCGCGTACCGCACCGGCGCTGTCCTTCTCGCTGAGCCACCTCCCCTGGGCCCGGGCGACGTACGCGGGGCGCTGGGCGTGCTCCGAAAAGGCATTGCCGCGTTGCCCGAGCGCTGGGAGCTGCGCTTCGATGAGGGATTTCTGCAGTACCAGTCGCTCCGACGGTACGATGACGCCGCCGCATCCTTTCTCCGGGCCAGTCGGCTGCGCGGCGCGCCATGGTGGTTGAAGCCGCTTGCGGCGAACACGCTCACCGAGGGTGGCAGGCGAACGGCCGCGCGCGCCTTGTGGCGGGCGCAGCTCGACGTGAGCCGCCCCGTGTGGATGCGCAGGCAGGCGCAGCGAAGGCTCGAGCAGCTCGACGCGCTCGATGCGATCGTTCGCCTTCAAGGGGTCGTCGACAGGGCACGGAGGGGTGGGCTGCCGCCGCCGTACTCGTGGGATGCGTTGCGGGTCGCTGGATCGTTGCGGGCCGCGCCCCTGGATCCCGCCGGGACGCCCTACATAATCGAGTCGAAGAGCGGGCGCGTCACGTTGTCGCCCGTCTCTCCGCTCGCGCCATTACCCACGGAAGGCGGATTCGCTGAGCTGACGGAACACGGGAAGTAGGATCCACGAGTCATGACACCGAACGGTCAGGCGGCGGCCGTCGCGCTCCTTGCGCTGAGCGGTCTTGCCATAGGCAGCTTTCTCAATGTGTGCATCCACCGGTTGCCTCGGCGCCAGTCGCTTGTTCTGCCGGCGTCCTACTGTCCCTCGTGCAAGCAGCCGATCAGGTGGATCCACAACGTGCCGGTCGTCGCGTATCTGTGGCTGCGGGGCCGGTGCGCGATGTGCCGGGCGCCTATCTCTCCACGCTACCCACTCGTGGAGGTCGCAGCCGCACTTCTGTTCGTGGCCAATTTCCTCGTCTTCGGCTGGCAGCCGCTCCTCATCTCGCGCCTTCTCTTCTCCTCACTGCTCATCGTCCTGTTCGTCATCGATCTCGAGCATCGTCTGCTCCCGAATGCCGTCACGCTCCCGGGCCTGCTTGCAGGCCTCGTCTTCAGCGCGGTGATGCCGCCGGGCTGGGGAGACGCCCTGCTCGGAGCGGTGCTTGGGGGCGGCCTGCTCTGGATTATCGGCGAGACCTACGAGCGCTTTCGCGGTGAGCAGGGGCTCGGCATGGGCGACGTCAAGATGATCGCCATGATCGGCGCGTTCCTTGGGTGGCAGTCGATGCTGGTGACGCTCGTCCTCGCGTCGTTTGCCGGTGCCGCCGTTGGCCTCCTGCTCATCGTCATTCGCCGGGTCTCGATGCAGTACGCGCTGCCGTTCGGCAGCTTCCTCGCCGCAGGCGCCTTCGTCTCCAGCCTCTACGGCACCCGTCTCCTGGACTGGTATCTGAGCTGAGCAGAAAAGATGACAGGCA
>JBOGIN010001119.1:0-5250 GCA_050742275.1 Vicinamibacteraceae bacterium | reverse complement strand
GGCGACGTGCGCCCCAATGTCGCTGAAGACCTTCGTTCCGCCCGCGCGGCCTTTGTCCGCTGAGCGGCGCTGGGCGCGCTGGAGATCGCGGAACATCGGGTAGCTGAACACGGCATCGCAGTCGCCGGCTTGGTTGCAGGACTGCGATCCGGGCTTCGGGCCTGGCGCCGTCAGATTCACCAACCTGTCCGGCTCTTGCACCGGTAGGGCGCGCAGCAACATCTGGTTGAACATCGAGAAAATGGCGGCGTTGGCGCCGATCCCCAATGCCAGGGAGACAATCGCGACGATGGTGAGAAAGGGGGACTTGAAGAGCGTGCGGAGCGCGAGCTTCAGGTTGACCATGGGAGTGAGATCCCTCTGCAAGCGTCACAGGAACCGGTCCGCCGGCGACGCGTGAACCCCGCGCTTGCCGTATATGCCGCGGTTGGCGGAGCTTCCGATCCTTCGTGTAGACGGGGGCCGCTAACCAAAGGTTTGCCTCAACCGCAAGGAGACGAGGGAGCGCGAGGCTCGACATGGGCCAGCGATCTTGCTGTTCGAATTTACACGCGAACGGCGTCACAAAGAGTTAGAATCTCAGCCGTGTCTGCCGAAGCCAGCAACGGTAGCTTGCCAATGAGTGCTCTGGCCGCGTCGCCGCGGGCGAATGGCTCAGCTAAGCTGAGCCGTTGCAGCGCTGCATAAAGTCTGCATGGCGCTGGAGATTCGGGGCTCGTGAACGAATCTAGCCGTGATTTTGCCGGTGTGACCGAGCGGCATGCGTTTGGCAGTGTAATCTTGCGGGTTTTGCGCCCATGTGGCGCTTGCGTCTCTTTTTCCCGGAGGTTGTGATGCGAGTTCGTTCGTGCTTGGTTGGTGTGCTGGCTTGCCTCGTGCTGTCTACGGCGTCGGCACAGGCAGCTCCGATTACGTTCGGGGCCTTTCTCACCGCGGACCAGGAAATCCCAGCGCCGGATATTCCCAGTGGTTTCCTACCCTTCGGCGTCGCCGGCGCGCTGTTCGACACCGATACGAACGAGCTCTTGGTCGGGTTGGGGTGGCTCGGACTCACGAGTCCGGCGGTAATCGCGCACATCCACCGCGCCGACCCCACGACGATGGTTGGGCCGCCCATCATCGACTTTGGGGCGCTCCCCGCGTTGACCAGCGGCATGCTGTTTCTCCCGCTGACCTTGACTCAGATGCAGGCGACCGCGTTGATAGACGGCCTCAGGGATGGAAGCCTGTACTTCAACGTTCACACGACGCGTAATCCCGCTGGCGAGATTCGCGGCAACATCGGGAAGGTGGACGTTCCCACGACGCCGGCGCCGGAACCTGCCACTCTGGCACTGTTCGGCATTGGGCTGATCGCCATTGGCCTGATTCGCCGCCGGCTGACCGCGTAAAAGGACAAGGAAAGGGAAGGCGAAAGGGGACGGGGTTCCTTCTCGGGAGCGGAAGCTGCCGAGAAAGGGCCCCGTCCCCTTTTTCTTTTTCACTCCTCAGGCCGCGACCGACGGGCCCGCCTGCTCAGCGAGCCGTGACCTCGGCGATGAGCCATCCGCGCTGATGGCGCTCCAGGAGGAAGGTCCAGGTGTGGCGGTCTACTTGCGGGTCAGATCGCCCCACACGGCGCACGTAGCTGAGCGCTCCGGGGCAGGAGGCGGTTGCCTGTTCCTCTTCAACGGCGACGTCGCACCTATCCAGCGTGAGGTCCTGTTCCTGGACGTCTGCAAACGCGCGGGCGAGCGCCGCCCGCTCGACCGAGGGCCACACGGCTGCCGCTGCATTGGCGTCGCGCTGGTCGAACGCCGCCTGATAGCGAGCGACGAGCTGCTCGATCGCTTCATGATCCTCATCTATTGTGCGGGCCGCTCCCGACCCAGCCGTTGGCGAACCGGATGCGTTCTCAGCGCGCGGGACAGGTCGACGTGCGTTTAGCTCGGCCGTGGCGGCTGGCGGCGGGGTTGCCTTGGTGGGTGAGCTCGACGACGTCGCCCGCAGCGATGGCTCGGCGAGCGGCGTGAGCTCGAGCGGATCTCGGCGGCTCATCATGTGCGGTGCACCGCCGACACCAATCGCCGCGCTCCCGACAACGGCTTCCGAAGGCTGCTCGGCCTGTGACCGCGTGGCGAGACGAGACATGGGCTCGTCCTGACGCTCGTGATCGGCTCTCGGCGCTGCTGCACGCTCGGCAACCGGCGTTGTGGCCGCTTCCGGCTCGGGCTCCGCCGCGGTTTGGTTCGCGACTTCCGTCGGCTCGCGTCGGCTCTCGCCGGGCGAGCGATCCGCCCGTATTGGCGCCGGCGACGGAGGCGCGACTTCCATCTCCTCAGCTGCGGGCCGCGGCTCCGCTACGCTGGAATCAGAAGAACGAGGCGGCTCAGAAGCTGTATTCCACCGGCCGGCAGTCTGCCAGATCCCGCCGATCACTAACGCCAGGACGAGGGCGACGGCGAACGCGTCAAGACGCCGTGACGTCAGACCAAACGCGATCCGCCAACGCTCCCGCGCGCGAGACGCAGTTGCCCTTCGATCGAGAGGTGGGGCGACAGGGCCGCGATCGAGCCTCACAGCACCGGGAGAGAACCCGACTGCCACCTCCGGCTCTGGCTCTTGAACGTAGTCAGACGCAGAGAGGTCAGACTCCGCGGGCGGCCAAACGAAACTTTGCGGCTGCTTGCGTTTGGACCCTTGCCGCCGCTCGTCCCGGCGGGCCGCACCACGTCGGCGGCGCTTGAGCGGCCGCGGGACCGCGGGCAGCGCACCGGTCAAGTCGAGGTCATTCTCCGGAGGCGGCCAGACGAACTCACTCATAGTATTTGTAAACTCTGCTCATAGGGCGTACTCGACCGCGATCGTGGGCACCACCTTGGCCGTGAGTCCTCCCGTGGTCAGCGGTATCAGTACGTTTGTCGTCAGAAGCCAGCTGCGGCCCAGGTTCCATTTGAGGCCCGCGATCGCGAATGCCTGCGTGGTTGTGCTGTCGTCGGCAATCAACCGGATCGTTTCCACGCCTTGCAGGCTTGGATGCGGGGCGGCCACGTCGGTGATGCTGCCAAGACCTGCCGTCGAACGGCCGAGCAGCTCGCCGACGAGCGTCAACCGTGGGGCCGCCGCAACCGTGCCGGCCACGCCGTAGGTGGTCTCGCTCGCGGCGCCGCCCGCCGTGTAGCCCACGTTGGCGTGCCCTGTCATGCGATTCGCTTCGAGCGATCCCACGACGAGCAGCTTGACCGCGGGTTCGCCGGCGCCGAGCAGATCCTCTTCGCGTCCCGTGGGCACGCGAAGGTCGGCCGCGACCGCCACGCCACCCGCTCGCTGGCGAACGAGCTGATATTTCGCCCGCAGGGCGATGTCGCCCAGACCGGTGGCGTACGCCGATGCGCGCGACTGCACGAATACCCGACCTCTATACGTATCCACCCGTTCGCCATCCAGGCGGACCTGCACGATCGGCACCGCAGCGCCGACGTCGAGCCGCTCGGTCACCCCATAGCTGCCAAACAGCGTGGTTGCCGACGAGCGCAGCCGCAGGGTCAGCGTTTCGACATCGAACGGCGCTTCCTCGTCTGCGAAGCGGTTGGCGGTCGTGACGAGCGTGCCATCGCGAAGGTTCCGGTCATCGAGCTGGTCGAAGCTGGCGTGTCGAAACGCCACGCCGACCGAGCCACGCCCGCGGCCCGTGGTCTCCGCGCGCTCGGCGAAGAAAGGACCAAAGCTGGCGCTGGCGCGCTCGACCGTCCCCAACGCCGGATTGAACCGGTAGGCGAAACCGGCGGAAGAGGAGCCGAGCGGGAGCGCGGCGAGCTCGATGAGCAGGGCGCGCGAGATCGTGTCGCGGGTGGCATCCGCTGCTTCGGTGTCCTTGACGAAATCGTCGGTGGGAATCGATTGCGTGGTCAGCAGAAAGGACAGGATCTCCTGCATGGTCTCCTGCGCACGTGCGGCGCGTGGGAAACCACAGACGAGAAGCATCACGACGCTGCATGCGAATCGTTGCATGGTCATTCGGCTCGCAAGACGCGTGCGCCCGACCTGAAGGTCGGCGGTATCAAAGCAGGCCCTGCGTCACGGTGAACGTCCGGTCCGCGATCTTCAACGTCCCAGTCCTCTCAGTGAGACTGATGTTGGGCTCCACGCGGAAGGTAATGGCGGCGCTGCCAGTGCCTCGGCTCTCGCTGACAATCGTGATCCAGTCGACGTTACTGCTGGCTTTCCACCGGCAGCCGTCGGCGGTAATCACGTTGACGGTCCCCGTCCCACCGAGCAGGCCGGCGATATACGTCGTTGGCGAGAGCTCGTACGGGCACTCTGGCGGTTCCGGCGTTGGCGGCGGCTCCGGGTCCGGGTCTGGCGGTGGCGGCTCTGGGTCTGGGTCTGGGTCTGGGTCTGGGTCTGGGTCTGGCGGCGGCGGCTCCGGGTCCGGGTCTGGCGGCGGCGGCTCTGGCTCTGGCTGCTCTGGGGCAGCCTCCTGGCGGACCGTAAACCTTCGACCGGCAACGTCCACCGTGCCGGTGCGCGCGCTCGCCTCGTTGGCTTCCACGGCAAGCGTGACGGCACCCGGCCCGCTACCGCTGGCACCATCCACCACCGTAATCCAGCCTGCCCGACTGGTCGCACTCCAGGGGCAGCCGGCGTCGGTTTCCACCGCGACGGTTATCGAGTCCCCTGACGCGGCAACAGCTCCATTCGTTGGCTCGATTGCAAAGCTGCAGTCAGACGGCGGGTCGGGGGCTGGCGTTGGTGGGTCCGGCTCCGGCGCTGGTGGCTCTGGCTCGGGTGGTGTTGGCGCCGGCGGCTCGGGCCCGGAGGGCGGTTCCGGCGGTTCGGGTGTTTCGGGCGCGCCGTCCTGACGAATCGCCACCTGCTCGCCGCTCACGTCAATCGCGCCTTGCCGCGGTGCGGGCTCGCCGTTGTCCGCAATGCTGTACTGAACGACGGCATTTCCCTGACCATCGCTGGGCCCACCGAGCGTGATCCATTCGGCGCCCGCCTCCGCGGACCACGCGCAGTCGCGCGCCGTGGTGACGCTCAACTCTCCACTCCCGCCATCCGGTCCGAACGACGTCGTCGCGCCCGCCACCGACACGCTGCATCTCGTGTCGCCGGGTGCCGTGACATCGATCGAAGACCCGCTGCAGCCACCGGAGACCGAGGTGAGCAGCAGGATCGCCGCAACCGCTTTCATCGTCGAGACCCGCATGCGCCAGAGTGCCGCGTGCCACTCCCGTACCAACGGTAACGAGGCGCGCAGCATTGCTT
>JBOGIN010001118.1:0-4981 GCA_050742275.1 Vicinamibacteraceae bacterium | reverse complement strand
CACTTACCCACCTGCGACGGTGCTCTTGGCGACCGCCGCGTTCCTGCTCGCGGTCGGTCTCGTGCGCCGTGCCGAGCGCCAGAGCACGGCGGCGGGCCTTGGCGTCACCGCGCTTGGCGTGGCTGTGCACGCGTTGCTCGTATGCGCGCTGTTCGCGGAGGCCCTGTTTCGCGGCTGGGCGCTGGCCCCGCCGCTGCTCCTGCTGAACACCTGGCCCTGGGCTGCTTACCACTTCGACGCGCCGCCCAGGGCGCCGAATCCGATGACCATCGACCTCGCGCTTCAATTTGGCCCGTGGCTCGAGCACATCCGGACACAGCTCCTCCAAGGAACCTTGCCGCTCTGGAACTCGTTGAGCGGCGCCGGCGAGCCGTTCGTGGCGCTGTACCAGTCCGCGGTCTTTTCGCCGTTCACGCTCGCCGGCGCCGTTGCGCCATCGCCCTATGGGCTGCTCGTCATCGGTGTGCTGCAATTGCTCGCCGGCGGCCTGGGCATGCTGCTGCTGCTGCGCGCCGTTGGTCTCGCGCTGCCGGCCATGGTGGTTGGCAGCACCGCCTGGTTGTTCAACTCCTTCACCGTGGGATGGCTCGCCTGGCCATTCGCGTCCGCTTCCTGTCTCCTGCCGTGGCTCCTCTGGGCCGTGTATCGCGCGATCGCCACACCGAATCGCCGCCGCTTCGTTCTGCTCGCCCTGATCTGCGGAGTGGTCCTCGTCTCGGGGCATCCGGAGATTGTCTTCAAGATGAGCCTCGTCGTCGTGGCGTTTGCAGTGGCCGGCCTCGTTGCGGTGCGGCAACATCGTGGCGCGGCGCTGCGACTGCTCGCGGGGGCTGCGCTGTCAGGCCTGCTCCTGGCGGCAGCACAAGTTGGTCCGTTTCTCGAGCACTTACCGGAGACCGGGAAGCTCGAACAGCGGCAGGGTGTCGTCAACGCGTCCTACACGCCGCGCAAGGCGACGGTGGTGGCGCTGGCGCCCGACTTCTTCGGTCCGCCCACTGGACCGTGGAGGGTCGTCTCCAATCGAGAGGGCACGCCCACGAACTATCTGGCGCAGCTGGTTTATCCGGGCGTGGCGATCTGGCTGCTCGCGGCGGTGGGTGTCGTCTCCTGTTGGCGCCACTGGGCGGTCAAGGCGTTCACGGTCGCGGGCGTCGCGGCGGCGGCGTTCAAATATGGTGCGCCCGGTTTCCTGCAGGTCGTGCGTCATCTCCCGACGCCGCTGCCCTACTTCAGCGTCGACATCGTCTTTTGTGCCGTCGCGCTCGGGGCGTGGGGGTTCGACGCGCTCTGGCACGCCGCCAAGAAGCGTGCGGCTGATGGTCTCGCGACGCCTGACCCAGGCGTGTCGCCGCGCGTGTGGGCGGCGGTGCTCGCCGCGTCTGCCGCAATGCTCATCGTCGGTGTGTCGCTGATTCGCGAGCGAGCCCTCCTTCAGCAGATGGGCCTCTGGCCGGGTACGCTACGTGCCTCCGTCACCGCCCTCGTCCTCGTTGCGGTGACACTCACGCTCATCATCGCCAGGCGGCAGGGCTGGCTCAAACCGGGCGCATTTGCCGTGTTGCTCTTTGCCTGCCTCGTGATCGACCTCGTGGGCTTCAGCCGGGGCTACCAGCGCCTGGCGCCTCCCGCGCTCGTGTATCCTCGCGTGCCCGAGATCGACGCGATTACGCGGGACGCCGGTCTCTTCCGAGTCGTCGGGCTCGACGATACGCTCCAACCGAACTCGCATCTCCCGTTTGGCTTTGCGTCCGTGCGCACGTATGACGGCGTGGGCGGCCCACGGCGCTTCAATGCGGTCATCGATCGTACGCTTGGCGTGCGCGCGGAGCTCGTCAACATGGCGCCGTCGCGATCGCCAAGCCACGCCGCGCTCGATCTCTTGAACGTCAAGTACGTGGTAGGACCGCCGGATCTCGAGCTTCCAGCGCCATCGTATGAGCGGCTCCACGTCGGGCGGGCCGCACTCTACCGAAACGTCGACGTCCTTCCCCGGGCGTTCCTTGCCGGCCGTTATCTGGTCCAGCCAGACGATGGGCTCGCTGCGGAAGCGCTGGTGGAGGGCACGATCGATGCGCGACACACCGTCGTTCTGTCGGAGGAGATCCCCGCGCCTCATCGGCCGCAGCACGCGCGAGCGGACGGCGATACCGTCGCCATCCGCCACTATCGCGGTGACTTCATCGAGATCGAGGCGTCGTGTGCCGCGCGACGGCTCCTGGTGCTCACCGATCTCTACGCGGCCGGCTGGTCAGCAACCGTCGACGGCGACGAGGCGCCCCTGTTCCGCGCGGATGTCGCCTTTCGCGCCGTTCCGGTGCCGGCGGGCAAGCACATCGTGCGCTTCCGTTACACCCCCCGCGCCTTTCGGCTTGGCGCCTGGCTGAGCGTGCTCACCGCAGCGGCGCTGGCCGGTGTGGCGGTCTCGTCGTTGCGACTCCAGCGTCGATAGCCACGAGACCCGAGGTTCCTCCACCTTCGCCACCCCGACCGCGGGTATAATCGCCCCGCCAGCGCGCTCGGAGGGACAAACTTCATATGCGTTCATTCATGCTTGCATTCATCGTCGCGGCGGGCGCCGTCGTGGCCCCGGCGCGCGTATCGGGCGCACCACAACCGGTGGTCGCGGACTTGTTCAGCTCGACCCGCGCCGTCCACGTCAACGGCGACATCGCGTATGCGGTGTCGACAGCCGGGCTCCTGATCTACGACGTGTCGGACCGTTCCAACCCGCAGCAGCTCTCGCAGCTCCCCCTCGACCGCAGCGGGTCGTTTGGATTGGCGATCTCGGGCAATTACGCGTACGTGCTGGCAGGCGAGATCGTCTACGAAAAATCGCTGCTTCGCATTATCGACATCAGCGATCCACGCGCGCCGCGCATCGTGGGGGAGTTTTCAGACCTCATGGAGTCGCGGGTCCAGGCCATGCAGGTCGCTGGAACGACGGTGGCGCTTGGAGAGGGAAACGCCGTCACGCTGTTGGACGTGTCCGACCCCGCCAACCCGACCAGACTTGCGCGTGTGCCAATCATCAGCGACCCGGAACAGATCGTGTCGCTCGCGGTGCACGACTCGACACTGTTCGCGGCGTGGGTGGGCCTGGGCGGCGACGCCTTGACCGGCGGCGTGACCTCGGTGGACATCTCCGACCCGTCGGCGCCAACGCCGATCGGCGTCTTCGGTCTCGAGGGAACGCCGAGCTCGATGACATCGGTCGGCGAGACGCTCTACGTCGGTGAGACGCTCACCGCGGTGGTCGCCCTCGACGCGAGCGACCCGGCCAATATCGTCGAGGTCCACCGGATCGACTTTCCGCTGACAGGGCAAGTCGACGTCTACGCCGAAGACGACCGTCTCTTCACCGCCGCCGATGGCCAGGAGTACCGGATCGGTGTGTTCGACATCAGCGACCCGAGCTCCCCGCAGAGGCTCGAGGAGATGCAACTGTCCTGCCGAGTCGTCGGCATGGATTACGACAGCGTCCGTTCGGCCGCGTTCATGCCGTGTCAAGGCGCGGACGGCAGCGGCATCTCGGATTACCACCTCACGCAGGGTGGCGGCTTCGAACTGGTGTCGAACGTCTTCACCCCTGAGGTCCGAGACGCGAAAATCGCCGGGTTCTGGACCACGCTGCTGGCCGGAAGCTCCGGGCTGCTGGCCGTGCGCCCGGTCGAAGGCGGCCGCGTCGAGATCACCGGCCGGCTGCGGCTCGAGGGCGGCGCCTACCGAATCCAGGTGGTCGGGACGCGGGCCTACGTTCTGACCGCCGACGACACGTCGTCAACGAACGCTCGTGTGCAGATCGTGGACGTTTCGAAGCCGTCGAACATGCGCGTGCTCGGCTCGCTCGCGTTGAGTGATCTGGGGGCCGTCTACACGTCGAAGCGCTTCTTCGTGGTCGGCAAGACGCTCTACGTCGCGGAGCCAGAGGGCCTCGTCATCTACGACGCGTCGAACCCCGCGGCGCTCCGCCGCCTCGGTTCGTACGCGACGCCCACCGTCGCCGAGAACGTGATCGTCAGCGGCAATCGCGCCTACGTCAACACGCTTCGCTGGCAGGACAACTTCCTCCACGTCGACCTCTACGTGATCGATGTGCGGAGGCCGCGTCTGCCACGGCTCGTTGACAGCGCCCTCGACATCGACGCCGCAAACTTCGTGAGCGACATGGCGGTGCGCCACGGGCGGTTGTTCATGCTCGACGCCGGGCAGGGTAACCCGATGGGCGTCGCGGGCGACGGGCGGATCCTTGTCGTGGACGTCAGGACCGGAACCCCGCGGCTCGAGTTCGAGGGCCCAACCACCCCGGGCAGGAATGGCTACGCGCGAGAGATCCAACTGGTGGGCCGTCTCGCCTTTATCGCCGACGGGCTGGACGGGGTGTCGGTCCTTTCCGTTGCCGACACCGCGGCGCCCAGGTTCCTGGGGTCGATTGACACGCCAGGATTCGCCAACAGCATCTGGGTAGGCATCTTTGGCAATGTCTCCGTCGCGGACTTGAGCAGCTTCCAACGGTACGGACGCCGAGCCAGGTGAGATTCGGTCAATAGGGGGACGGTCTATCGTCCCCCCTTCTCTCGTGGGTGTGCATCATGCAGGCTCCCGCCGCTCCAAGCCCGCCGCTCCAAGCTTGACACCAGAATCGCAGCTCTGCTACGGTCCAGTGACGTCTGTCGGAGCCCGATCTCCGACGCGCGCCCGCGAGACGAGCTAGCGCCTCTGACAGCGGCCTTCTGACTTCCGGCGGCCGCAGGCGAGGCGCTCCATCACATGACCGATCCCGAGCTCCATATCATCCGCCGTTACCTCATGAGTGACGGGAACGGTGAGCCCTCATCAGCAAGTCTGTCGGCGCTTCGAGAACAGCTCGTGCCGCGGTTCGTGCGGGAAGGGCTCGTTCCGTCGGCAGCCGCCAACGGCGCCGTCGATCGATGGACGAGGTTGGCCTTCCGGGTGATTGAAACCCTCGCCCGCGATCCATTTG
>JBOGIN010001117.1:0-6186 GCA_050742275.1 Vicinamibacteraceae bacterium | reverse complement strand
GGCCACGGGCGCGCTCGAGTTTCCAGAGACGACTATCGTCTGTCCGCCGTGCTTTTGGATGCGGATCTTGACGCCGCCCTGCTCGAGCTCGAACTCCGTCAGCTCGTGCTCGCGAACGAGCTCGAGAATCTCCTTGATCTGGTCGAGGTTCATGGTGTCGGTCATCTCACCCGCCACGCGCGGTCCACGCGGGTGAGCAACTCACACCCGTTGGCCGTCACCAGCACATCGTCCTCGATCCGCACACCGCCGAGGCCAGCCAGGTAGGCGCCAGGTTCGACGGTGCAGACAATGCCCGCCTCGAGCGCGGGCGAAGGCGTCATCCAAGGCTGCTGGCGGCCGAGCCGTGGCGCTTCGTGCACTTCCAGTCCCAACCCGTGCCCGGTGCTGTGACCAAACGTCTCGGCGAGGCCCGCCCGAGCCAAGCTGTCACGCGCGGCGGCGTCGACCGCGTCCGGAGCGACACCGGGACGCAAGACCGCGAGCGCCGCCTCCTGCGCCTCGCATACGGCCTCGTGCATCCGCACCAGCTCGCGAGCGGGTGAACCCAGCAGGACCGTGCGCGAGAGATCAACGCAGTATCCGTTGTACACGCCGCCAAAGTCCAGCACGACCGCGTCGCCATCGGCGAGCGCCCGTTCGGTCGGCGTCGCGTGCGGCATCGCCGCATTCGGGCCCGAGGCCACGATGGTGTCGAACGCGGGCCGTGAAAAGCCGCTGCGACGGAGGCGCCAATCGACGTCGGCCGCGACCTCGATCTCGCTCCGGCCGGGGCCCAGCACCTCACTGAGCACGCCGGCGGCAACGTCCGACAGGCGGCGCGCTGCCTCCCGCAGCAGCGCAATCTCGCAATCGTCCTTCCGCAGGCGCGCGGTCTCGACGACTTCGCTGACCGGGACGAGCGTCGCGCGCGACCCGAGGGCGGCTGCCAGTCGGCCCTGCTGCTCAATCGTCGTGTGGGCGGTTTCCACGCCGACGCGGGCAAGCCGACGCTCGGCAACAACCGAGGCGATTGCATGCTCCGGGGGACGCTCGCCGACCAACGGCGTCACGAGGTCCCACAATTCCACCTCATCCAGCCGCCGCTCAACCGCGGCAGCGTATCGAAAGTCCGTAATCGAGTAAAGATCCGCGTCGGTCACGAATGCCGTGGCCGCGGAAGCTTCCACACCCGTAACGTACCGCACATTGGGGCGATGCCTGACGATGAGGGCGTCGATCTGGTGGCTAGTCAACATTCTGCGAACGGCGGCGAGACGCGCCTCGTAGGTGGAACGAGGGAAAACCACGTCCAGATCATACGCCGACGGAGGGCCTGCAGGGGCGGTGGGATACGAGGCTTACCACAAAAGGACACGAAGGATTCACCACGAAGGACACGAAGAGCACGAAGTAGGGAAGAACACGAAGACTTTATATGACGAAGCGGCGGAGACCATCCTTCAATCTAGGGACGTTGAAGTTGATCAGGAGACCTGTGCGAATCCGAGCGAGCTTGATATAGGTGAGGATCTGCGCCTGATGGATCGGAACGATCTGGTCCACGGCCTTGACCTCGACGACGAGCTGGTCTTCCACCAACAGGTCGACTCTATAGCCACAGGTCAGCCGAACCCCCTTGTACTCCACTGGCAACGGCCATTGGTGGCAGAATCTGATGCGACAAAGCTGCATCTCGTGCGCCAAGCAGTGCTGGTATGTCGATTCCAACAGCCCGGGACCGAGAACTCGATGGACCTCGATCGCGCAACCAATAACACGATTCGACAGGCCGTCAAATTCCATTTCTGGGACCTTCTGTCCTTCAACCTGATAGTGTTCTTCGTGTTCTTCGTGTTCTTCGTGTTCTTCGTGTTCTTCGTGTTCTTCGTGTTCTTCACACTTCGTGCTCTTCGTGCCCTTCGTGGTGAAATCCTTCGTGTCCTTCGTGGTGAACTGTCACCCCTCCGGCTCGCCAACCTCCACCTCCTTCGACACAGAGGCTGACCGGCCGCGGTCGTTCGTCACACTGAGCGTGACGACGTATTCGCCCGCTTTGGGATAGCGATGTGTCACCTGCGTGCCCGTTCCTCTGGCTCCGTCGCCGAACAGCCACTCGAACGTCTCCAGCGTGGCGGCAGAGGTGCAGTCGGCTGGCAACGTCGTGTCAGCCGGGCAATCGCGAGAGGCAGACGCGTCCAACTGCACGAGGTCGCCCGCCTCGGGAGTCGCCGGGGACACCGTAAAATCCGCATGGGGATTGCCAGCCGGCGGCAAGACCACCCCCACCGGCACGAGCCGAATGTGCGCGACGCGGGACGCCGCGCCGGCATAGTCGTCGCCGATGGGCGTAATCCTGATCGTGACGATGTGGTTCCCTTCGTCTGTGTTATCAGCCTCGGCACTCGGGGGCGCCGTGTAGGTGAGATACGCACGACCGCTCGCGTCGGTGGCCGCTGTCTTACTCGAGAGCAGGCCGACATCCGCAATGGCGCCGCGGAAGAGCGTCTCTGCCCAGAGACTCAGCCCATCCACAGGCGCGCTGCGCGCGTTCCGCGCTTCCACCAACAGGCGCGCTGTCGAGACACCGTCCCGGGGCAGGATGTCGGGGCTGGCCGTCACGCGAAGCGCCAGGCCAAGCTCCGACGGCCCCGTAACGGGCGGCGGGCTCGTCGGCTCGAGGCCGCACGCGGTCGCGAGCACGGCTGGACACGCGAGCCAGAGGGCGGCACGCGCGGATCGTGAAAGGGCCGTCACAGTCATCTGCACCTCCATCACGTGCTCGTGCAACTCGTCAACAAAGGGACACCAGCGAAGCCGCCCCTGCAGCTCGCCCTTGTTCGGGCGGTTTGAGGCGCGGCTCCGCTGTCGTCCCAATCGGCAAAATGAACGGTCAGCGACCCGGTTGCCGTCACGGCTCGGCCCCGGCCGTCGCGGCCATGGACGGACACCTCGGCAGACATGGAGAGCACCGAGCTGCTCTCGGCGCCGGCGAGGGTTCTGAGCGGCGGCTCCAGCTTGGCCTGCGCGCGCACCAGGGTGAACTCAATCGGCGTGGCCGACTCTCCCACGGTGACGGTCACCGCCCCGTCGACCGCATACGGAACGTCCCGCCCTTCCACACGCCGCCCGTCGCTCCGTCGAAAGGCGACGCGATACCGCGTGACGGTGACCACGTTCATCGCGGAGGGCACGGTGGGTGCGCCGGCGGGGCCAGGGTCACGCAGGCGCACGCGCAAGACGATTCGACCGCGATCCGGATGGGGACTACCGGCGCGCAGGACGTCGGAGCGGAGCAAGGTGGTAAACGTGCTCCCCGTGCCGGACGCCGCCTCCAGCCGGTCGACGACGAGCTCCACCGACGACGTGCCGGTGCGACGCTCGGCGCCGCAGCCCGCGGCAGCTATGAGAGACAGAACGACGCCAGTCCGCGTCGCGTGCCAAGACATCGTGCTCACTCCTTCTTCTGAGAGACGGGGGGATGTTCACCAAGCGTGCCGCGCAGGATGCGCGGCGTGATGAACAGCAGCAGCTCTTGGTCCGCGCGATCCTCGACGCGATCGCGGAACAGCCAACCCAGCAGGGGAATTCGGTGCAACATTGGCGTCCGGCGCTGGCTCGTCGCCTCGGACTGGATCATGACGCCGCCGATGACGGCCGTCGCGCCGTCGGAGACTTGCACGGTGGCCACCGCCTTGGCGGTGGAGATTGGCGGATTCGGATTGCCCGGGACGACGCTCGCAAAGTCCGGCGCCGACCGCTCGAGCTCGACGCGCATCACGATGGTGTCTTCGGCAGTGATGTGGGGCGTGACGTTGAGCTTGAGCGACGCATCCTTGAACTGCACGGTCGGTGGCTGCAGCGCGGCGAAGACGGGCGTATCGGCTTGACCACCGACCGGCGTCGCTTGCGTCACGTACGGGATCTGCGTCCCTTGCTGCACCTCCGCCTCGACGTTGTTTTGCGTCATCACGCGCGGTGCCGACAGCACGCGCGCCTTGCCCATCTGCTCCAGCGCCGAGAGCGCGAGATCGAGCCGAACGGCGCCGTCGACCGAGCCAAGCGACAACCGCGTGCCGTCGCGCCCCTCGCCCGGATCCGCACCAGATTGCGTGCTCAGCGCCGCGCGGTTCGGGAACACCAACGGGAGGGTGTTGCCGAGCCGGGTCGAGGCCTCCGCCGATAGCCCGAGCCGCACGCCGAGCTCCCGCGAGAAATCGCGCGTCGTCTGCACGATCCGCGATTGAATCTCCACCTGTGGCTGCGCCGCGTCGAGAGCGCCCACCAACTTCGCCGCCTGCTCCAGCCCCTCGGGAAGGTCGCTGAGGATCAGTGTGTTCGTGGCCTCATCGATCTCCACCTCGCCGTACGGTGTGAGGGCCACCTTCTCGACCAACGGTGCCAGCGCTGCGGCGCGCGCATAGCTGAGCGCGATCGTGCGAAAGGTCTTGTGGGAGAGCGCCCGCTCGCGTTGCTGGGCTTCCAAGCGTTTGCGGCGCTCGGCCGCCTCGCTCACCAGCACGCCGAGGGGCGCCACACGCAACAGGCGCGCCTCACGTTGAGCACCGAGGCGGTGCGCGCGCAGAATGACATCCAGGGCCTGGTCCCATGCGACGTCACGCAGGGTGACATCGACCGCCCCTTCGATGCCGGGATCGAGCACGAGGCTGAGATCGGCAAGCGACGCCAGCGCCCGCAGCGCCTCCCGTACATCGACGCGTCGAAAATCGACGCTGACGGTGGGCTCACCAGGAGAGCGTCCGCGCGCCCGCGCCGGCGGCTCCACGCTGTCGGACGGTTGCTGCCCGTTGGGGTACGCCTCAGCCGAGCCTCCCAGCGAGAGCATGGTCAGAACGACCAAACCGATGAGCGCGGTCATCGAGTCTCCTTTCCGCCTTCGCCTGGCTTCGGCGCGGCAGGTCTGCCCCCGAGGTGCCTCCAGGCGTGGCGCCGTGTCCCCACCGCGCCGGCGATCTCGAACAGCACCGCGTCGCACGTAACACGCGCGACGCGCGAATCGCGCAGCCGATCCCCGGGGGCAATGGCCCACGCGCGACCGCTCCGCGAACGAAGAACGGCCGCCTGGCGCGCCCTGCTACAGGCAACCCCAATCAGCACGACGCCATCGAGCCGCAGATCCGAGAGGCGCCGCTCGACCGGCTGCACGCGACGGACGACCGAGCGGCGGCTACCCGCGGCGGTGGGCGGCGTGAACGGGTCGCGCTCTGGCGCGCCGGACGGTGGAGCCTGTGCCGCCGGAAGCAGCGGCGTGCCTACGAACATCGCGGCCACCGCGGACCAGAAGATGGACGCGTTGCGTCTCACGAGCCTCCCCCCTCCGACGGACTGACGCGTGCGAGCACACAGGACGCGTGAAGGCGCGTGCGCCGCTCGCCGCGTGCAGCCACGGACAACCTCAGCTCCAGGAGGTCAGTGGTTTCGTCCTGTTCGAGCGCCCCGATGAACTGCCGCAGCCGCGGAAACGTGCCTTCGAGGTCGAAGGTTGCCTGCCACCGTGCCCGGTTCGCCTCGTCGGTCGCCGGCATCGGCTTGAAGCCGCGGAGCTGCAAGCCGTGCGTGTGAGCAAGCGCCCCGACCGCTTCCAGCCATGCCGCCATGGTCGACGGCGATTTCCAGCGTGCGCGCTGGCGCGCCAGTCGCTGCGCCCGTGCGCCGAGCGCGTCACCCAGGAGGGCGGCGCTCGTCGAGGTGTGCCGATCGGACGCGACGCGCGCTTCGAGCGCTGCCAGCACCTCTCGTTTCTCCGAGATGCGCGCAGCGCGCGGTCCGAGCGCGATGCGCCAAGCCAGAAGCCCGGTGGCCACGCTGAGCGCAATTGCCGCCGTCAGTCGGCGGCCCTCGGTCGACGGAGCCAGCATCATCGTCGAGTGCTCCTGGCCGGCGCCTCGGCCGGCCGCAACTTGCCGTGGAGGATGAAGGTGAAGACCGAGCCGTCTACGTCTGGCGTCGCGCCGCGACCATGGCGCACCTCTTTCAGGTCCGTTGTCCCGTCGAAGACACGAAGCGCAGAGAGCTCGTTGGCGAGGACGATGAGCGAAGAGAGCGACCGGCCGCGCCCTTGGATCGTGATCGCGGCGTGCTGGACATCGACGCGCTCCAGCCAAACGTCGTTCGGCAGGGCGCCGCTCAGCACGGCGAGCACTGGTGCCACACCCGTCCGCGCACGGCTGCGCACGCTCCGCAACG
>JBOGIN010001116.1:0-8670 GCA_050742275.1 Vicinamibacteraceae bacterium | reverse complement strand
GGCCTGGACAGCGCGGAGCAGGTATGGGAGGAGTACACCTATCCAATCTTCCAGTGGGTACGCGAGCGGAACGGCATCGCCGGGTTCGCGCACATGCAGTACCTGGACGATGGCATTCCGCAATCGCTGACCTGCTGCACGCCGATTGAGTATCCCGTCGAGACCGCCCTGGGGATGAGCGATTTCATCTCCGAGGACGTGCAGGGCGGGGAGTCGGCGATCCGCGCCTACTATCGCCTCTTGAACACCGGGTTCAGGCCGGGGCTGGCGGCCGGCACCGACTATCCATGCAATGGCTCGGCGCCGCTCGGCTCGCTCCTGACGTACGTCCGCGTGGCGCCGCAGCCCTGGTCCTACCGCGGTTGGATCGAAGGGATCGCCGCAGGCCGCACGGTCATCTCGCGCACCGGCCACAACGAGTTCCTGGATCTCGTCGTGAACAGCACGGCGCAGCCTGGTGACGAGGTCGAGCTTCCGGCGGGTGGACCGATTACGGTCACGGTCACCTGGACTGCCAAGAGCAGCGTCAGCGGCACCCTCGAGCTCGTGCACAACGGCGTCGTCGTGGCCAGCAAGCAGGGGACGGCGGCAAATGGTGCGCCGGTCACGCTCACGGCAATGGTGGACTTCTCGAAGAGCGGATGGCTTGCCGCGCGCCGAATGGGCGGCGGCCAGCACCGGGTCCACACCGGCGCGGTCATCGTCATCGTCAACGACCGGCCGGTGCGGCTGAGCCGGTCGGACGCAGAGTTCTACGTCCAATGGATGGACACGCTGTTGGCCAGGACCGCGGCGGGAGGCGCGTGGGCCTCGTACTTCCCGACCGATCGCAGCGCGGCGCGGGCGCGGTATAGTGCGGCCAAGGCGGTCTTCCAACAGATTGCGTCGGAGTCGACGCCGCCTCCGACGCCTCCGCCGACCGATGGCCAGACGATCTTCACGACCGAGATCCCAACCCTTTACGAGGTCGGCGGGCCTTACGAGCTCGGAACGAGGTTCTGGTCGGAGTCTGCCGGTCGCATCACAGCGGTTCGCATCTATGCAAACCCGGCCGAAGGCGGCGCTCACACCGTCCGGATCTGGCGGGTGCAGGATTCGGCGCTGGTCGCGGGCCCGTACTCCTGGAACATTACGCCGGGCACCGAAGGCTGGAAGACATTCACGCTGCCGACACCGGTTCCGATTGCCGCAAACACCAATTACATCGTGGCGGTGTCGAACGGTCCCGATGGCAACTACGCAGAAGTGGTCCGCGGGTTCGACACGGCGATCGTGAACCTGCCGCTGCATGCCAACGTTGGCGCTGGCGTGTACACGGAATCGATGGGAACGATGCCGACCGCCACCTGGGAGAACACGATGTACTTCCGGGACGTCATCTTCGTGCCGGAGCCATGATCCTGGTGCTGCCTCCTGAGCGAACGGATGCGGTGCGACCCCGTGCGCTGTCGCGTGCGGCTTACAGCTTCTTCCGTTCGCGATGACTGCGCGTGTGCCGGGGTTTTCCCAGGCCAGATCAAAATTGATATCTGAGACTGATCGCGACCTCCCGCGGGCCGGCGAAATCAGAGCTCGAATAACTCGACGAGATCGTCCCCACCGTGCCCGGCGCGGAGATATCGAGCTCCGGATTGTCGTAATTCGTCCGGTTGAAGACGTTTGTCGCGGTAATCTCGAGACGGAGCGCGTCTCGACCGGTGATCGGGAAGCGCTTGAAGAGACCGAGGCTCATGACCTGCCGGCCCGGTCCCTCCAGAATACCGAAGCCGGAACTGCCAAAGCGTCCGTTCGGCGGCACGGCAAAGCATGAGGCATCGAACCAGCGATCGATCGTTCGCTCGTCCGCCGGCAGGTTCCCGTCGCAGACGCGATCCGGGACACCGCCGAAGGTGAGCGTGTTGGACGGATCGGCACCGGAGAACGAGGGCGTGAGAAAGAGGCCCGTCTGGGCCATGTAGAGCGCGGAGACCTGCCAGCCGCCCACCACGTGATTCGCGACGCCCGGTCGATCCAAGTAGCGCCGCCCGGAACCGAAAGGCAGCTCCCAGATCAGCGTGGCCACCAGCCGGTGACGCGGCGTGAACTGTGCGTTGCCGCGCTGGCGGCGCAGGTCGTGGGCATTCTCGATGGTGCCGCCGCCCTCACCTCCCGTGTCGACCGCGTCGGTGAGATGCTTTGCCCAGGTCCAGGCGGCTTGGAACTCGAGACCGCGGTGCATCCGCCGTTGGACCTCCATGGTGACCGCGTTGTACAGCGAGCGCCCGCCGTTGTCGCGGAGGAGAACCTGGTCGAAGTTCGGATAGGGCAAGCGATCCGACGAGAATGACTCCGGGCTGGCCGGCGGTTGGTTGACGTTGCGCTGATACACCAGCTCCGTGCCCTTCGTCCCCAGATAGGAGAGGCGGAGGCTCGTGCGGAACCCGATGTCCTGCTCCACTGTCAGATTCCATTGTTGGACGCGCGGCGTGATCAACTCGCGGTCCACACCCGTCACCTGAATCGCGCCGATGGTCCCCGCTTCGAGAAACGGATCCTGAAGAGTGAGGTCCGCCGCGCCGTCCGTGACGCGGTTCACGAAACGCTCCGTCAAGCCGAAGGGACCTGTGGCAAACAGCGGTGACGAGATGCTGAGCGTCAGCTCGTCGTAGAAGATGCCGTAGCCCCCTCGGATCACCGTCGCCGTACCACCGAAGGGCCTGAATGCGAAGCCTAGCCGTGGGGCGAAGTTGTTCAAGTCGTGCTCTCGCAGCGCGCGCGGGAACCCGGCATCCGCCGCCGTGACGATGGGAATCTCGGAGGGGAAGCGAGTATGGACGGCCTGCAGCGCGGAGGCGTCCGGGACGACGAGCGCGCTGGTGGCCGGATCGAAGTTGGCGATGAGACCGCCCGTCGCTTCGCGCGCCGGCCGGCTGTATTCCCAGCGCAAACCATAGTTGAGAGTCAGCCGAGGAGACAGCTTGAAGTCGTCTTGGACGAAGAGATTGAGCGACCATGCGCGCCGCTCGGCCTCGGGTCGCTGCAGGCTGCGCAGCGTGGTCTGGGGAAGCCCCAAGAGGAAATCCGCGTAGGAGTATCCCGTGAACGCATCCGTGAACTCGTACTCGCCGAGGCCTGGAAACACACCGAAGCGAGCGCCGATCGGCTTGATCTCCACGCCTGTCTTGAAGAGATGCCGGCCTCGCACGTAGCTGAGCTGATCGATCCATTGGAACGACCATTCATCGTCGTCGTTCAGACCGTTTCCACCGACGTCCTGGAAACCGGTGATGGCGATCAGCGGAAAGTCCCGAACGCCTTGGACGTTGGGAAGCCCCTGCAGGCCGATCATGTCGATGATTTCCTGCGCGTCGAGCTCTCCTCCCCAATCGATTGTGCGCCTCGTCCACCCGAATCGTGCTTCGTTGACGAGACGCGACGAGAGCGTCCACGTGTGAGAGATGGATCCGAGATAGCCCTTGTGGAGGTTGTGGTTCACTCCCGTGACGTCCGGGGGAAGGTCGTTGTTGAGAAACGCCTCCGACAGGTCTGTGACGCTGAAGCGGCCGTAGATGCTGTGGCTGGACGAGAAGCGGTGATCGACACGTGCGTGGAGCTGATCGAGCTCACCGTCCGTTTGGAAGCTGCCGCGATAGTTGCCGGCGAGGTCAGTAGGCGAGCCGAAGTTCGGCTCGGGATAGAAGCGGTTCTGCCAGGCCAGCGCGCCCTGATTGAGCCTGCCGGCCGGGATGACATTGTCGGGGAAGGGCTCATCGCTGAGCGGGTCATGGACGACGATCGGCGCGGGGGTATCCAGCAACTCGGAGAAGTCGCCACGGCGCATCCTCAGCGTCGGGACCGTCGGCGTGAGGACGTTCTGCTCCTCCCTGCGATAGCCTTCGTACGCCGCGAAGAAGAAGGCACGATTCCGGACAATGGGTCCGCCGACGGACCCACCGAACAGATGCTCGCTGGGACCGTCGTCGCTGTCGGCGGCAAAGAAGTCCGTCGCCACGAGCCCGGACGGGTACGTCGTCCAGAATCCGGAGCCGTGCAGCTCGTTTCCACCCGAGCGCGTGATGGCCGTCACGTTCGACAGTCCGCCGAACTCAGCGCGCGAGCTCGCGTATTCGAAGCGAACCTCCTCGACGGCCTCCCGCATGGCCTGGACCGGCCCCAGCTCGTTCCCGAACGCCGGTGAGCCGGCGCTGATGCCATCGATGTTGAAGTTGTTCATCGTGCTCCGCCCGCCGCCAAAGGATCTGGAGGACCCGGTGCCTTGCGTGCCGGTAGGTGTCAGCCAGCTCCATTGATAGGTCGCGGACCCTCCGCGAATGTTCATCGGAAGATCGGTCAAGGCGCGGTTGCTTCGCACGCTGACGAGCGTCGGGGTTTCCGAGTCGACGACAGGCGCGGCGGCATCCACGACGACCTCTTCGGCGAGTGCACCAATTTCCAGGCGGATATCGATGCGGACCGTGGCCAGCGCGTCCAGTCGGACGTCGGGGAACGTCGCGCTCTTGAAGCCCTGGAGCGCCGCGGTCACCGTGTATACGCCAGCATTGAGGTGGGTTACGGCATAGTTGCCGCCTTCGTCCGTCACCGCTTCCCGCCTGGTGTTCGTCGCTTGATTGGTGATCACCACGGTCACGCCGGGGAGGAGGGCACTTGACTCGTCGATCACACGCCCGGTGATGATGCCGAACGTGGCCTGCGCCGTCGCGGTGGTGGCGACGGTGCAGGCCAGCGCGCCGCCGAGCAGCACGGCCTTCAGCGGAGTAGACATCACTGACTCCTTTCACCGCGTTTCGGTCGGGCGCGGCTTCAGGTCGCGCGGCCGATCGCGCGCCGTATATATGACTCATGGTCACATCTAGCTGTCGTGTGCTTCGTTGACCATAGCTGGAAACGCATCGAGCGTCAATACTCCATAAATGGCTAACTTGTGCCCTAGGTCTCGCTTTTCTGCGCGTCCTCTGCTACCCTGTCTCGGCAAAGCATCCGGCTATAAGTGACCTCAGGTCACACAATGTCCCGATCGAGGCAAGGAGGCGTATGCAGCGCACGGGAATTCTGGAGCGCCTGGCCGACGGGATCGTGCTGGGGGATGGCGGCTACCTCCTGGAGCTCGAGAAGCGGGGATGGGTTCGCGCCGGCCCCTTTACGCCCGACGTGGTGCTGACGCGCTCGGAGGCACTTCGCGAGCTCCACGCGGAGTTCCGCGAGGCTGGCGCGGAGGTCTTGCAGGCGCTGACCTTCTATGCCAGCCGCGACAAGCTTGCGACCGTAGGACTCGAGAACCGGCTGGAGGAGTTGAACCGGACGGCCGTCCGACTGGCGCGAGACGAGGCGGCGGATCGCTGCCTCGTCGCCGGCACCATCAGTTTGACGTGGATGTACGACGAGGGCAGTCCAGCCTCGTACGAGCGCGTGCGCCTGACCTTCGACGAGCAGCTTCGCGTGCAGATTGAGGAGGGCGTTGACTTTGTCATCGCCGAGACGTTCTCCTGGCTCGGCGAGGCGCGGTTGGCCGTCGAATGCGCCAAACGGACGGGGCTGCCCGTGATGGTCACGATGGCGTTCGAGAACCAGCCGGTGACCAACGACGGCTACACGCCGGCTGACGCGGCCAAAGCGCTCGTCGACGCCGGCGCCGATATCGTCGGCGTCAACTGCCTGCGGCCGCCGGCTCACATCCTGCCGCTCGCCGAGGCCATGCGGCGGGCGGTCTCTGTCCCGATTGCCTGCCAGCCGGCCGCCTATCACACCACCGCGGAACAGCCGGACTTCACCAGCCACCCGGCGTTTCCCTACGAGCTGGACCGACTGCAGCACAGCCGGCGCGAGATGGCGGAGTACGCGCTCCGCGCACGCGATATCGGCGTCACCTTCATCGGCGCCTGCTGTGGCGCCGTCGCCAGCCATATCCATGCGATGGGCTTCGCGATCGGCAAGGTGGCGGCCGACACGCCCGCATGGAAGCGGGACGGCGGCCGCCCGATGTCGGCCTGCGAATACTACGGGCACGAGCACGTCTGAGCGGTCGTGTATTCTAGCGGCCCGTGGCCTGTGGCCGCGCCCCGCGACGCTCACTTGAGAGCCCCGAAGCCTGACGCATATACGTCAAGCTTCGCGTTCTCACGGGTTCTGACCGCATCTGCTTGGCGATCGCCTGCGATGGATCTCCTGGTCATCGTCCTGTATCTCGGTGCGCTCGCGTGGATCGGCAAGAAGACGGCGGGCCGCGTCGGGACCGTCGAGGACTTTCATCTCTGCGGTCGCTCGCTGGGTCGTGTGCCGGCGGCCCTCAGCCTCGCCGCCACCGAGTTCTCGGGGTCCGGCCTGATTGGCGGTGCAGGCCTCGCATATGCGGTCGGCCTGTCCGGCATCTACTGGAACGTCGTGGCCGTGCCTGCCTGGATCCTCGTGGGCATCACGGTGGTCGTGGCGCTCCGCAAGCTCTCACTCGACACCGTTGCCGGCTACCTCGGTCGCCACTATGGCATCGCCACACGGCGGCTGGTGGCGATGCTCCAGATCGTCGAGGCGATTGTCTTCACCGCCGTGCAGATTCTCGTGTCAGCGATCGTCCTGTCGACGCTCTTCGGGATCGACCGCACGGCGGCAGCGGCGCTCGTGACCCTCTCGATGGTCGCCTATACGGTCGCGGGCGGCTTGTGGGCGGTCGTCTGGGCGGATGTCCTCCAATACGTCATCCTGATGATCGGTGTCCTCCTCGCGTTCCTCCTTGGGCTGCATGCGGTGGGAGGCCTGGACGGCTTGCGTGCGGCGCTGCCGGAGCACCATCTCGATCTTCGCCGGCTGGGGGTGATGGAGCCGCTAGCCTGGATGGCGCTCTGTGTCTACTCGTATTCGACGGATCAGGGATACCTCCAGCGTGCGTTCGCGGCAGCCGATCACCGCGTCGCGCGCTTCGCCTACATCTTCACCGGTGTCAACTATCTCGTGTTCGGCGTGTGCGTGGCGGGCATAGGGATGATCGCATCGGTGCTCCTGCCAGGTCTGCTCCATCAGGATGAGGCGTTGCCTGCGCTGGTGAACGATGTGCTGCCGAGGGGGCTGAAGGGATTCTTCGTGACCGCGATCCTGGCCACCACCATGTCCACCGGCTCGAGCTGGCTGGCGGCCGCCTCGTCGCTGCTCGTCCAGGATGTGTATCAGCCGCTCGCTGGATCGCCGTCGGTTGCGAGGTTGGTCGGCGCCTCCCGCATCGCGACGCTGACGACGGCCGCCGCCGCGCTATTGGTCGCGCTGGTCACGCCCGGCGTCGTTAGCGCCGTCGTCTTCTCGACGCTGATTGCGCCAGCCGCCGTCTTTGCACCGCTCATGTTGGCCCTCTACTGGAACGCCGCCGGTCCCGTGCGAGGGTTCGCCGCCGTGCTCGCCGGCGCCCTGGCCGGCGTGATCTCGCAACTCTTTCTCTACAGGACAGCGGCCGGCATCCTCGGGAACCTGCATCCCTTGTTCGTTGGGCCGAGCGTCGGCCTGGTGGTGTTCGTTGTCGTGGCGCTGCTCACGCGCGCCGCCTCTTCAGGTCGGCGATCACCTGGCGCGCCGCGTTGTACCCCGGGATGCCCGTAACCCCGCCGCCGGGATGCGCGCCCGCGCCACAGAGGTACAAGCCGGCGATCGGAAGGCGATACCTGGACCAGCCGGGTACCGGACGCATGAAGAAGAGCTGATCGAGCGAGAGGTCGCCATGGAAGATGTTGCCCTCGGTCAGCCCGTACTCGCGTTCCAGATCCAGCGGTGTGAGCACCTGCCGCGCGACAATCGCGCCAGGGACGTTCGGCGCATACTCGCCAATCTTCCGGACGACGCGATCGCCGAGCAGGTCCCGCTTCTCGTCCCAAGTGCCGTCACGCAGGCGATACGGCACGTACTGCACGAAGCAGGTCATCACGTGCCGCCCCCGCGGCGCCAGCGTCTCGTCCACGTTCGACGCGACCACACAGTCGATCCAGAGCTCGTCCGGAATCGCTCCAAGCTTCGCGGCGTCGTAGCAGCGCTCCACGGCCTCGAGTGACGGCACGAGCGTGAAGACCGCCCGGTGCACCGCCCGCTCATAGGTGCCCCAGATGCCGCTCACGTGCGGCTCCGCGTCGAGCACGAGGTTGACCTTGGCGCAGGGCCCATTCATCCTGATCGCCGCGATCGCGTGACGGAAGTCGGCGGGAGACGCGGCCGGCTCGAGCAGATCGAGGCAGGTTCGCTTGGGATCGGCGTTCGACAACACCACACGCGACCGTATCTCGGTGCCGTTCTCCAACAGGACGCCGCGCACGCGCCCGTCGCGCACGTCGATGCGCCCCACCGCGCTCGACGTCCGGACATCGGCGCCTGCCTGGCGGGCTGCGGCGGCGAGCGCACGCGTGATCGCGCCCATGCCGCCGATGACGTGTCCGGAGAACCCTTGCGTGTCGTGCGCGCCGCTATTTAGCAAGTGGAACAGGAGGCCCAGCGCGCTACCCGGCTGATAGGGTCCGCCGTGCTTTCCGTAGACCGTGTTCGCCATGAGCAGCGCCTTGGCCTGATCCGACTCGAAGTGGCGGTGCAGCAGGTCAGCCAAGCTTCCCGTGAACCACGCCACGATGTTTGCAATCTCTCGGCCGCTGATGCCGCGGAGGCGCCACCCAACCTTCAGCATCTCGACGAGCGCGGCGAGGCCGGTGG
>JBOGIN010001115.1:0-1776 GCA_050742275.1 Vicinamibacteraceae bacterium | reverse complement strand
GTGCTCGGCAGCATCGTCACGGCGATCTATCGGAGCCTGGTCGGGGCGGACATCCCATCAGGTATCCCGGCCCCGGCGGCGGCGATTGCCGGTGACACGCTCGGCGGCGCCGTGGCGGTGACCGGGCGTCTGCCGAGCCACGTAGGTCTTGCGCTGCTGGAGACGGCGCGGGAAGCCTTCACCCGCGGCGTGGTCGTCGCGGCCGCAATAAGCGCGGTCCTGGCAGTGACGGCCGCCGTCCTGACGATGCGAATGCTTCGAGACGTGCGCCCGACGTGACCCTACGTGCCGCCGGTCACGCCGTGCGTCTCGAGGATTCGTAGAATCTGCACTCGCGCGGGAAGCTCGATCAGAAACTCCGCGTCTCGCGCGAGGTGATGCACCTGCATGGGATCGCCGCCCGTAAAGGCGCTCATTGCGTCAATACTCGCCCAATAGGAGATCGTCATGAACTCGGTCTCCTGCTCGCGATCCTCACGAAACGTTTGGACGCCCAATGCTTTCTCGATGAGCGGCTTGACCCCAACCTCGTAGTTATAGGCCTCGTACTCGTCGGCACGCTCCCGCGGCGTTCGCCCGCGCCAGATGCGCGCAATCGTCGGCTGCCCTGCTCCCACGCTCATTGGAACGCTCCTTCTCGCCCGAGGACAACGCCCATTCACGCCATGAGGCGGCGCAGCAGCTCCGGCCGGAGGTTGCTGCCGGTCAGAACCGTCGCCAGGCGCTCTCCCGGCAGATTGTGGACCCGAATGGCCGCCAGACCCGCCGCACCGGCCGGCTCCAGCAGCAGACCGAGCGTCTCGAACGCCAGGCGCACCGCGTCCACGAGATCGCTGTCATCGACCACGACCATGTCATCGACGAGGGCATGCAGCCGGGCCACTGCTTCGGGCGTCGGCGATCGCACTTCGATGCCCTCGGCAATTGTGTCCGAGCGCTCCGTGGACACCTGCCGTGCCGCTCGCCAGCTCAAGACCATGGAGGGCGCCCCGCTGGCGCAGACGCCGACGAAGCGCGTCATCGGCGACTGCGCCTTGATCCAGCGTGCCACGCCCGAGATCAACGCGCCGTCACCCACGGGAAGGACGATGGTGTCGAACGCGGATGCCTGGAGCAGCTCTACACCGATCGTGCCGGCGCCTTCCGCGATCTCTGGCGCCTTCCCATCCTGGATGAACACACATCCGGGGCTGGACGCGGCGGAATCGCGCGCCGCCTCTTGGCTCTCGGCCGAATCACGGCCCACGGTCGTCACGCGTGCGCCAAAGGCGTTCATGCGGGCCAGCTTGACAGGGTTGATCGTGACCGGAACGAAGACATCGACAGCGATTCCGCGACGCCGCCCGGCGTAGGCCATCGCTTGACCGAAGTTGCCCGTGGACGAGCACACAACGCGCTGGCCGGCCTCGAGACGCTGCATCATGAAATCTGCGCCGCGCCCCTTGAAGCTCCGCACCGGATTCGTCGTCTCTACCTTGACGAGAACGTGCCGTCCCAGCGCGGCCGAGAGCTGCTCGTCCACGAACTGCGGCGTGTTCGTGAACACCGGATCGATCGTCTTGGCCGCCTCCTCGATCCCGGCGAGGCTGATGTCGAGCTTCGCAACGTTCGCCGCATTGCGCGTCGAGTCCGTCATATCCCCTCGCTTCGCCCTTGACATACGTAGCGCGCGGCCCAAAGAGCGTGTGAATAAATTCGTGGGTCCGCCTTGACAACCGCGATTCACTTGCGTCGTCACCTGTGGGGGCCGGCTTCAGCCGGCCCTGGGCCGCCTAA
>JBOGIN010001114.1:0-3722 GCA_050742275.1 Vicinamibacteraceae bacterium | reverse complement strand
GGGGTGCATCACGCCGTCGGCAAACCTGTAGGCGTGCGGGAACACGCGATCGGTCTCCGACGTGTGCGGCATGTATTCCTGGATGCCGAAGTTGTGAACGGCGAGATCGAAGTGCAGCGCCGCCGCGATGCAGACGGGGCTCATGTCGGTGGCGCCGTGGCAGCCAGTGCGCACTTGGTGCATCTCGGCAAGGCTGGCAATCTTCCGCAGGTGCGTGATCCCACCTGCGTGGACGACCGTCGTCCGGATATAGTCGATGAGCTGTTCCTGTATGAGCTTATAGCAATCGAACACGCTGTTGAAGACCTCGCCGACGGCAATCGGCGTGGTCGTGTGCTGGCGAATGATACGGAAGCCCTCTTGAAGCTCGGCGGGTGTTGGATCCTCCAGCCAGAGCAGGTGGTACGGCTCGAGGAGCTTGCCGGCGCGCGCCGCCTCGATGGGCGTGAGGCGATGGTGCGCGTCGTGCAGCAGGTGGACGTCATGGCCGAACTCCGCGCGGACCCGCTCGAAGAGCCCTGGCAGGAAGTTCAGGTACGCCTCGGAGCTCCAGCGGCTCTCGACCGGCGCGGCGCCGCGCTCAGCCGGCTCGTAGGACATCGACCCGCGACCGACCCCATAAGTGCTTACCAAACCGGGGATGCCGGACTGCACCCGGACCGCCTTGTAGCCGAGGTCGAGGTAGTGCGCAACGGCGCGGACGGCATCCTCGACGTTCTGTCCGTTGGCGTGCCCGTAGACGAGCACGCCTTCGCGAGAGGCGCCACCAATCAACTGGAAGAGCGGCAGGCCTGCCGCCTTTGCCTTGATGTCCCAGAGCGCCATGTCCACGGCTGAAATCGACGCCATGGTCACAGGCCCCCGACGCCAGTACGCGCCCAGGTAGAGATGCTGCCACGTGTCCTCGATGCGACGAGCGTCGCGCCCGACGAGCAGCGGCACGACATGATCGTTGAGGTAGCTGACAACGGCCAGCTCACGCCCGTTGAGCGTTGCGTCGCCCAGGCCGGTGATGCCGTCTTCCGTCACGAGCTTCAACGTCACGAAGTTACGACCCGGGCAACACACGATGACCTTCGCGTCGACGATTTTCATAAGACCTGAATCCCGAATCCTGAATCCTGAATCCTGTTTCCTACCTTTGAACCCGCCCGCTGACGTCTCCCTTGGCGACACGCTCCACCTCGGCAACGGTCACGCGGTTGAAGTCGCCGGGGATGGTCTGCTTGAGCGCGCTCGCGGCAACCGCGAACCTCAGCGCATCCGCCGGCGTCTTGCCCGCCAGGAGACCGTAGATGAGCCCGCCGGCAAAGCTGTCGCCGCCGCCAATACGGTCGACGAGACGCACCTCGTATCGTTGACTCTGATGGAACTCGCCGGAGCTGGCGTCGTACAGAACAGCGCTCCATCCGTTGTCGCTGGCCGAGTGGCTCTCACGCAGCGTCACTGCCACGAGCTGCACGTCGTACTCGCGAACGATACGTTCTGATACGGCGCGATAGCTCTCCAGGTTCAGGCGCCCGGTGGCGACGTCCGTGCCGGCCACCTCCAAGCCGAGGACCGACTGGATATCTTCTTCGTTGGCGATCACCACGTCGACGAGCGAGGCGAGCGGCCGCATGACCTCCTGCGCTTGCGCCTCGGTCCACAGCTTCTTGCGGAAGTTCAGGTCGAGGCTGACGCGGGCACCCGCGGCCTTCGCCGCCTCGATCGCCTCGCGCGTGCAGGCCGCCGGCGACGGGCCGAGCGCCGGCGTGATGCCGGTGGTGTGAAACCAGGCCGCGCCGTCGAACACCTCGGCCCAGGGCACCATGCCGGGCTCCAACTCCGTGATCGCCGATCGCGCGCGATCGTAGATCACGTTCGACCCCCGCTGCGACGCACCGGTCTCCGCGTAGTACACGCCGATGCGCTCCCCAGCCCGCTGAATGTAATCGGTGCGTACGCCTTCGGCACGCAGCGCGCGCACGGCCGCATCGCCAATCGCATGCGTCGGCAGCCGGGTGACATAGTGGCTCTGGCAGCCGAACCACGCCAGACTCACCGCCACGTTGGCTTCACCGCCGCCGAAGGTGGCCTGAAAGGCCGGGGACTGGAGGTAGCGCTCGAAGCCAGGCGGGCTCAAGCGCAGCATGATCTCGCCAAATGCAACGGTCTTCATGATCTCCCGGCACGCACGGCCTGAAGGCCGCGCGCTACGTTTCACGGCTTCGTCGCGGCCCGCGCCGCGCGAATGTCCTCGATGACCTTTCGCGCATGCGCCGTGAGCACCTCGTAGCGCCCCTCCGCAATGGCCTTTGGATCGAGCATCGCGCTCCCGACACCCACGGCGGACGCACCCGCTTTGATCCACTCGCCGACGTTGTCCAGACTCACGCCGCCGGTCGGCACGACCTTGATCTGCGGCAACGGTCCCCGAAGATCCCGGATGAAGCGCGGCCCGAGCGCCGTGGCGGGAAACACTTTGACCATGTCGGCGCCCGCCTGCCAGGCGCTCAGGATTTCGGTCGGCGAGAAACAGCCCGGCAGGACTGCCGCATCATAGCGGTGGCACAGCTCGATCACGCCATGGTGAAGCGTTGGCGCGACGACGAAACGGGCGCCCGCGAGGATGACCTGCCGCGCGGTCTCTGGATCGAGCACCGTGCCGGCGCCAAGCAGCAGGCCTCTCGGCAGCGACGCCGCCATCTCCTCGATCAGGCGCACGGCCCCCGGCACGGTCATGGTCACCTCGAGCGCGCGCACGCCGCCCTCGGCCAGCGCGTCGAACACCGCCCGCACGCGCCCCGCGTCCTGCAGCCGGATGATGGCGACAACGCCGCTCTCCTCGAGTCCACGAACGATCTCTAACCGTGACGTCATCCCTACTCGCCTCTTCAGCTGACCCCTAACACCTGACGCCTGCTGATCCCTGACCCCTGCCCCCTGACACCTATTTGATGTCTACGGGCTCCAGCGTCGGCGCGAGCAAGTGCACGCACGCCAGCGCAACGAGATACGCGGACCCGGCCACCAGGAAGATCGTGAAGTAGCTCCCCGTCGCCTCCAGTAACTGGCTGGTGATGCGCGCGATGAAGAAGCCGCCCAGCGCGCCCGCCATTCCCGCCAGGCCGATCACCGAGCCCACGGCTTGACGCGGAAACATGTCGGAGGCCACCGTGTAGATGTTCGCCGACCACGCCTGATGCGCGCCGGCCGCAAGGCCGACCAGGCCCACGGCCACCCAGAGGTTCGACGCCTGCGACGCGAACACGATGGGTGTGACCGACACCGCGCAGATGAACATCGTCGTCTTGCGCGCACGGTTTGGCGACCATCCACGTTTGATGAAATGTGACGACAGCCAGCCGCCCGCCACGCTGCCGACGTCGGCAATCAGATAGATGGCCACGAGCGGAGGCCCCATCGACATCAGGTCTAACCCATGGTTGCGGTGGAGGAAGTCTGGCACCCAGAAGAGATACAGCCACCACACCGGGTCGGTCAGAAACTTGCCTGCCGCCACGGCCCATGTCTGGCGCAGCGGCAACAGCCGCCCCCAGGCGATCTTCTCCGTTGGCTCGGGCGGATCGCTCCGGATGTAGGCGAACTCTTCGCGCGAGACCCGCGGATGCGTTTCCGGCACGCCGTAATAGAGCAGCCAGGCGACGAGCCACAGGAAGCCGAGCGCGCCGGTGAACACGAACGCCCAATACCAGCCGTAGTACACGACGATGGGCGGG
>JBOGIN010001113.1:0-4214 GCA_050742275.1 Vicinamibacteraceae bacterium | reverse complement strand
TCGTGTCGTCGTTCAACGCAGACGCCTCCGTTGTGGAAAAGGTCCCGTGAGCACGGACGTTTTACCACACGGAGGCGTTTGTGTTTCTAGGAAAATCGCGCGCTTCGTGAATTATCCGGGTTAGGCCCCTCGTGTGGTTCGGTTCGCGAATGCGCTTACCGGGCGGCGCGGCGGCCGCGCCGTGTTATCCCGCCTGCGGTCCTTCGTCCTTGACGACGACGACCTTGATCTGGGCGGTGACCTCCCGATGGAGCTTGACCGGGACGATCAGCTCGCCAAGCTGCTTGATTGGCTCGCCGAGCTGTATCTTGCGGCGGTCGACCGCGAGCTGTCGCTCGGCAAGCGCTTCCGCGATGTCGGCGGACGTGACCGAGCCGTACAGTTGCTCGGTGTCGCCCACGCGCCGCACGAACACGAGCTCGAGCTGCGCCAGACGAGACGCAAAGCTCTCGGCCTTCGCCTGCTCCTCCGCCTCGTGTGCCGCCGCGAGCTTCTTCATGTGCTCGATCTGGCGGCGGTTGGCCGCGGTCACCGGCAGCGCCAGCTTGCGCGGCAGGAGATAGTTACGCGCGTAGCCATCGGCGACCTTGACCACCTCACCGGCCTGGCCGAGGTGATCGATGCGCTCCCTGAGAATGATTTCAATCATTGGCGTCTACTCGGTGGCATAGGGAAGCAGCGCAAGGTAGCGTGCGCGCTTGATGGCAACGGCGAGCTTGCGCTGGTACTTGGCGCTCGTCCCCGACAAGCGACTTGGCTGGATCTTCCCACGCTCCGGCACGAACTGTGAGAGCAGCCGCACATCCTTGTAGTCGATGTAGTCGATCTTCTCCGTCCGGAACTTGCAGACCTTGCGCCGACGCGATGAGGGCCGGCGTGCCCCTCTATCGCCGCCGCGCGCGGCGCCGCGTCCACGACCACCGGATCTGCCATCTTGTCGTCCGTACCCCAGATTGTCGCCGTGTCCCTGCATCATATCGCTCATGGCTCATGCCTCCGGCTGTGTGGCGGATTCCTCGGGGCCATCTGCCAACCCTGGTTCCGTGGGCGCCGTCGCCCCCGGCTCGCCGCTAGACCCCGCGGCGGCCCCGCGCGCTGCCTGGCGCCGCGCCGTCTGCTCCTCGCGACGGGAACGTATCCGTGCCACCTTGCGCAAGTCCTCATCGACACGGACGACGAGGTGTCGCAACACGAAGTCGTGCACCTTCAGGCGCCGCTCGATTTCCTTGACCATGTCGCCAAGGCCGCTGATGACCATGAGGACGTACGTCCCTTCGCGCTTGTGCTTGATCTGGAAAGCAAGCTTGCGGCGCCCCCAATTTTCCGTGCTGTCGACCGTGCCCTGATGACGGGTCACGACCTCCTGGATCAACTGGTCGATTTCCTTGGCTTGTTCGTCGGTCGCTTCTGGCGAGACGATGTAGACGAGTTCGTACTGGCGTTGTGCGGTCATTCAAGGCCTCCCTTTGGCCTGGGCGGCCACCTGTCACCCCTCGGGTCCAGGTGGCAAGGAGGTTTTGGAGTTCTGAGCTCGAGTTTTGAGCCTCCAGCTTTCGGCCCTCAGCTCCAATCACGAGCTCTTGGTTTCCTGCTCGCTGTTTCCCGTTTCCTGTTGCCCGTTTTCCGTTTCCTGTTTCCCGTCTCCCGGGTTATACCGATTCATGGCCTGCTCGACACCCTCGACAACGAACGTCTCCACGGCGTCGGCAGCTCGTTCAATCGCGTCGGCGAGGTGCGCCCGCTCGTCGGCGTCCACCCTTGAGAGCACCCGGCCGGCCAGATCACGACGCGGATCGCCTCGCCCGGTGCCCACACGCAACCGTGGGATCGCTGTCGTGCCCAGCGCGTCAAGCACGGATGCGAGGCCGTTGTGCCCTCCCGCGGAGCCCCGCGCGCGCACCCGCAACCGGCCAAGCGGGAGCGCCACATCGTCGACCACGATCAGCACGTCGAGCGGCGCCGTCTTGTAATAGCGCTGAAGCGCGGCGACCGCCACACCGCTCAGATTCATGTACGTCAGCGGCTTGACGAGCAGGAGACCATCGCCAGGCTGCCGCACACGCGCCATGAGGGCCTCGGCCGGCGCGCCTTCGAATTGCACGCCATGACGCCGGGCGAGCTCGTCCAAGACCGCGAAGCCGACATTGTGATAGGTGTCCTGATAGCGCGGCCCCGGGTTCCCGAGCCCCGCAATGAGCTTCACTCCTCTTCCTTCTCAGGCTTCCCTTTCTTGATCAGCTCCGGCTCGCCGGTAGCAGGCTCGGCGGCCACTTCCTCTTCCGGCGCCTTCTCGAGGTGAGGCGGCACGATGTGGACGAGCATCGTCTCCGGCTCGCTCACGGCCTGCCATTTGTCGCTCGGTGGCAAATCGCCAACGCGTACGCCGTCACCAATCAACAGCTCGCTGACGTCGACCTCGATGTGCTCCGGGATGTCGCCCGGCAGGCACTCGACGTCGATCTCTCGAGTCACGAAGTCCAACATGCCGCTCTGCTGCTTCACGCCTCGCGCGTCGCCCTTCAGCGTGATCGCCACCGAGATCGTGAGCCGCTTGTGCATCGCGACACGGAAGAAGTCTGCGTGCAGAATCTCGTGCGTCACCGGATCGAGCTGAAAGTCCTTCACGAGCACCTTCGCGGAGGCGTCGTCGAGGTTGAGGTCGATCAGCGTGTTCACGCCGCTCTCGGAGTGCAGGATGCGCGAGAGCGACTTGGTGTCAACCGCGACGGCGACGCTCTCGGTGCCCGCGCTGTAGACGACCGCCGGAATCTGGCCCTGCGTTCGGAGCCGGTATGCGGCGTTCTTACCGCGCGTCTCTCGTCGGGCTGCCTCGAGTATTGCTGCCATAGTGTCTCCTGCATTTCTGAGTTCTGACCAGGGGTCAGGCGTCAGGGGTCAGTAGGCTTCAGGCCTGACGCCTGCTGATCCCTGACCCCTGATCCCTGACCCCTACTTCCTATACAAACAGCGAAGAAACCGAAGTCTCTTCATGGATGCTCCGAATGGCCTGGCCGAGCAGGCGCGCGACTGACAACACGTGAACCTTCGGCAGACGCGTCGCGTCGCCGTCGAGCGGAATCGTGTCGGTCACCACGAGCTGCTCGAGCGGCGCCTGCCCCATGCGCGCGATCGCCGGACCGGACAAGACGGCGTGCACCGAGCACCCAATCACACGCTCGGCGCCGCTTTCCTTGAGCGCCGCGGCGGCCCGCTGCATCGTCCCGGCCGTATCGATGATGTCGTCCGTGATCACGCACGTCCGCCCTTGGACGTCGCCAATCACGTGCATGACTTCCGCGGCGCCAGTCTCCCTGCTGCGCCGCTTGTCGATGATCGCCAGCTCTCCACCGAGGCGCTTCGCGTAGGCGCGCGCGCGCTCGGCGCCACCCGCGTCCGGCGACACGATGGTCAGCTTCTCGTACTGTTGCCGCGCGAGATAGTCGACGATGACCGGCGCCGCGAACAGGTGATCCACTGGGATGTCAAAGAACCCTTGGATCTGCGCTTTGTGCAAATCCATCGTGAGAATGCGATTGGCGCCCGCCGCGATGAGCAGGTTGGCCACCAGCTTGGCCGAGATCGGCACGCGCGGCTTGTCCTTGCGATCCTGTCGTGCGTAACCGTAGTACGGCAATACCGCCGTGATGCGCGACGCCGATGACCGCCGGAAGGCGTCCAGCATCACGCACAACTCCATGATGTTCGAATCGACGGGGCGGCACGTGGGCTGAATCACGAACACGTCCGTGCCGCGGATGTTCTCGTCGATTTGAAATGCCACCTCACTGTCTGGAAACCGCTCCAACCGCGACTGCCCGAGCGGCACACAGAGCACATCGGCGATGTCCTGCGCGAGTTGTGGGTGTGCGGTGCCGGAAAATAGCTTCAAGTCCGTCCGTCCCATCATGATCGCTCAACGCGCGCCCACCGTGTCTGGGCCACCCGACGAAACGTCCTGTCCCACGACACTCGGCGGCCAGATCCTGCCTGGGGCGGAAGGATTCGAGCCCGGTTCCGATGAGCCGACAGGCGAATCGGCCGCGCCTGAAGACTCCCACCCAGCCACGAACGAGCCGACCGCGAGTGAGTGGCTGGGGCGGAAGGATTCGAACCTTCGAATGCGGGATTCAAAGTCCCGTGCCTTACCACTTGGCGACGCCCCACCACTCGCACGCGCCGGGCAACCACACGCGCACAGCAGCAGGCCCTCAGCG
>JBOGIN010001112.1:0-3433 GCA_050742275.1 Vicinamibacteraceae bacterium | reverse complement strand
TCTATCACCACTTCGGGGACCCGGCCGCCATGAACGCCAGCCTCTGGCGCTCGCTCAAACCCGGCGGACGGCTCGCCGTCATCGACTTCCCTCCCGACGAAGGAGAAAGCGCCGACGCGAGCGGCCGCGCGGATGGCGATCACCACGGCGTCACGGCTGGAACGGTGGAGCGCGAGCTCGAGAAGGCCGGGTTCGAGCCGCTCTCCAGCGACAAGGGCACGGAGGGAGATTTCCTGCTGGTGGTGGTGCGGAAGCGATGATCGACGCCGCATCGCGTGTGCAACTGGTCGCGCGGCGAGCTCGTGGCGCCGTACAGAGCCGAGCGCGGCGATGCGGGTATCATGAAGTCCGTGGACATCGTCTCCATCGTGCAACTTCAGGTGCAGGTAGAACGGCTGAAGCGCGGTGAGAAGCCGCACCGCTGGTACGACACATCCCGCGTCCGCCCGGTCGACCGGCTATATGTCGGCGAGGATGGCTGTGTCGGCGAGACCAACGGCGAGAAGATCGTCGACGTCCACAACGTCATTCACCCACACAGCCGCAACCACGGGCGCGCCAGCGGACTCTCGCTTGGCTTTACCTCTCACTACCGCGCCATGCGTGAAAGGTTCGGCCCGCACGTCATCAACGGCGCGGCGGGCGAGAACGTCCTCGTGGACGTCGAAGAGCGGCTGACCCGCGACCGCCTCGCCCACGCGGCAATTCGGACGAGAAGCGGAGTCGAGGTCCGATTCGCGCAGGTCGAAGTGGCGGAGCCGTGTGTGGAGTTCAGCCGGTTCGTCATGCGCGTTGAGCCAGGCGACCGTACGCTCCGCATGCGCGAGCCGCTGCAACAGCTGCGCGGCGGGATGCGCGGCTTCTACGTCGCGCTCGCGCAGTCAGTCGAGCTTCAGGTCGGCGACGAGTTGCTGATCCCGTGACAACACCGGACCGGCCGTCCGGCGCGCATCACTGCGCGCGTACTGGCCCGCTCAGCGGTGGTTCAGCGCAAACCGCACGGTTACCGTCATGATCACCGGCACTGGCACTCCGTTCAGCAAGGTCGGTGTGTAGCGCCACTTCTTGACGGCATCGAGTGCTGCCTGGGCGAGCAGTGGATGCCCGCGGAGGACCTGCGCCTTGGTGACCCGCCCTTTGGTGTCGATCACGGCGTCTATATAAACGGTGCCAGAGACCCGTGCGCTCTGGGCGATGGCTGGATAGATTGGGTCAACGCTGACCAGTCTCTGTGGCCGCCTGACGCTGCCGCCGGTCCTCACCGCCTCGCTAGGAGCAAGGCGTGGTGGCGCGGGGACCGCGCTGGTACGAATCGGTTGGACGACATCCCGAAGGACGGTGCCTTCGACACCGGCCCGCACGGTAGATGTGGGCGGTGGCAGCAGGCTTTCCCGCCCAATCTCACGGGGCGCCTCGACTGGCGCAGCTTCGAAGGGAACCTTCGAGCGCTCCACGCGCGGTGACGCCAGTGGAGGCGCAGGCCGTACGAGAACAGGCTCTGGCGACAACGGCTTGGCAAGGAGCACCTCGCCAATGGATTGGTTGACCGAAGGCAGCGCGCCCACAGCCATGAGCGGGACGACCACGAGCGCGATGAGAACGACGGCGTGCAGCGTCAGCGACACCAGAAGGGCGGAACTGGACCGCCGGTAGGACGAGCGACCGGCGCCAGAGGTGCCAAACAACTCTCCAGGCATAGACCTTCCCTTTCGACTGCGCTCCGCACGGAGCACGAAGCGCCCGACGCACGCTTGGAGAAGGCCTTCCCGGTTCACTTTACTTAGACACCGCCGGGCCCCGAGCGGCACCGTCCTGAGATCGTTGTCGTGATCGAGCAGCATGCCGCAACTCGTGCCGGCACGAGTTGGCGCGAGGGGGTATCTCATTCCTCCAGTTCGCCCTCGGCAACCTTGACGATCCACGATCCGACGTTGTACAAGTGCGCATACGCAAATCGACCATTTCTCAGTTTGGGTGACCCGCCCCTAGGCGCGAACGAGAGGACCCCTTCCATGCGACCTCTGCTGCTCCGCACCGTTGTCAGCGCCCTCGCATCCGTGGCGATTGTGCTCGGCCTCCTGTTCGCCGGTGCAACCGGAGCTCACGCACAAGGTGAGCGCGGCGCCATCACGGGTGTGACCCTCGACTCGTCCAATGCATTCCTGCCCGGTGTCACGGTCACGGCAACCAACGTGGCGACCAACGTCGACAGCGTGGGCGTCACGAGCGATGCCGGCGTCTATCGCATCTCCGCGCTCACACCTGGCACCTACCGCGTCCGCGCCGAGCTCGAGGGCTTCAAGACCAGGGTCGTCGAGAACGTCGTCATCAGCGTGGCGCAGACGGCCACCGTGGACTTCGCGTTGGAGGTCGGCGAGCTTGCCGAGTCGGTCACCGTCACCGCCGGCGCCCTGCTCGACCGCGGCAGCGCCGAGATCCGCCGCAGCGTCTCACCCGAGGAGTTCAAGAAATGGGCCGTTCCCGTGAGCGGTGACGGCCTGCGTCTGCCCCAGGACTTCATCTTCCGCAACCTCCCAGGCGCGGTCGGAGGCTCGTTCCAGGGGACGATCAACGGCGGCCAGGAGTACTCGCACGAGATCGTGCTCGAAGGCATCTCGCTAGGGCGGTGGGATCTGACCGGTGGGTCGAACAACGAGTTCACGCCCACCGCCGACGCGATCAGCGAGTTCAGCGTCCAGACCGGGACGATCAGCGCGCAGTACGGCGCCACGCAAACCGCCGTCGCCAACTTCGCGCTGAAGTCCGGCACCAACCAGCTCGAGGGCGGCGCGTATTTCTATTATCAAGATCGCGACCTCACCGCGACGCACGCACTCGACAACTTCCTCGGACGAGAAAAGGCGGCCCTCAACATGAAGAACGCCGGCTGGACCCTCGGTGGTCCCGTCGTCCTGCCGAAGCTCTACGACGGTCATAACAAGACGTTCTTCTTCGCCTTCTCGGAGCACACGCGGCGAAACACAGCCGGCACGAGCGGATTCCGGACGATGCCGACGCAGGCGATGGAGGGAGGCGACTTCTCCGGCTTGCTCGATCCGGGCTTCACCGGAGATCAGCGCTCGGGGACCCAGGTCGGCGTCGACACGCTGGGCCGGCCCGTCCGCGTCGGTCAGCTCTACGATCCCCGGACCACGCGTCAGCTCGCGGACGGCACGTTCATCCGCGATCCATTCCCTGGGAACCGGATCCCACGCGATCAGTGGAGCGCTATCAGCGGCTTCATCGTGGACGGGCTCGCGCACCCCGACCCAGAGCTCTCGCGCTTTCTGGACAACTATCCAAGCGTCGCCGGCCAGCCGCGGCTCGACATCAACACCTTTGGCACGAAGCTCACGCACACGCTCGCCGATCGACACAAGATCAGCGGATTCTTCAACTGGAACCGCCGCCCACGGTTCAACTCGTCATTCGG
>JBOGIN010001111.1:0-2488 GCA_050742275.1 Vicinamibacteraceae bacterium | reverse complement strand
CTACATACGGAGACGAGGGGTGTCGTGCTTGGTATTCGGGTACATCTACGCGCCGCCGCGCTTGCCGAAGCCTCGCTCGAACAGCTTCGTAATTGCCTCGCGGCCATTGTCCTGCAGCATGCGCGTGCCGGTTCCCGTGAAATGCGCCTGCGTGACCGCGGGAGCCTCGTCCGGCGCACGCCTCACCCACTCACGCTGGTTCCACGTGAACCAGGCATTCTGCGCCTGATCGAACACGTGCAGCGGCTTGTTGCACAGCTTCGCGAACTCGGCACCCCACCCCGTCCCGCCCTTGACGTGGCCGTCGCTCAGGATCGTGCCAACGACAAAGACCTCCTGGCCGTGATTGACCTGGTACCAAATGCTCTGCAGGACCTTCCGGAATGTCGGCGTATCCGCGTACCGCCGGTTCATGAGCCGCGAGATGTACTCGAGGCTCACGTCGCCCGCCTGCAGCTCTTCGTGCGTCAGAATGCGCATCCCTCGCGTGCGCGCTACGACGTGCCCCTCGAAGCCGAAGTTCACCTCGTCCAGGCCCCATCGCTCCGCGTTGGCCCCAAACTCCGCCTCCGCGCCGGGAGCTCCTCCGCTGAACAGCGTGTAGTGCTCAGGAGTCGTCATCGCGTCAGGTCCCTCCTATCGGCAGATCCAGGTGTGCGCGCTCCGCGTCGCCCATCTCCACATCACGTGCGGGAAAGTACTCGCGCCAGCGCCGCGTGACGAGCGACGCGGTATCGGGATCGCACGAGAGCTCGTCCGGAAATCCGGGCTTGAGACGCGCGTCGATCACGACCGGCGGGGTGTAGCTCACGTGATTGCGGACGATCTGCTTCCGCGCCGCAACGATGTCGGCTGCCGGCTCGAACCGGGTGAACGTCGCCCAGAGAAAGTTCACGACGCTGGCGGCAACCCGGTCGGGCTCCTCCGTGACGACGATGAGAGGCCAGTCGGCGAACGCCGGGTGTGTTGCGATGCGGCTCGCGAACTTCGGCGCAACCTGACGTGGCGGCCCGCCTACGACCAGACATCCCGGACAGAATACATGCACGCGCGTGACACGAGCCGGCACTTCGCCAGCGGAGAATGTCCGCGGCAGCTCCCGCACTGGATCGCCGAGCCCAAGCCATACCCCCTTCGAGCCTTCGTTGACCGACGGCCCCGTGTAGTCGAGCGTATCCATCGAGAGATTCGCGAGCACGTACAAGTCCGTTTCCGGCTGCGTTCGGGCGAGCAGATGCGCCAGCGTCGCACGGAAGTCGCGGAGGTCCACGTCGCGATCGGCCACCAACAGAAACTTCGTGAGCGCGAGCTGTCCCTCGCCGAGGATCCGGTACGCGCTCACCATGGCCTCTCGCTTGTAGCGCTCTCGGACGATCGCCGCCGCCAGCGAGTGATAGCCCGTCTCGCCGTACGACCACAACGCCCGGACCCCCGGCATCACGAGCGGAAACAGCGGCGCGAGGAGCTCCTGCAGAAGGTCGCCAATGTAGAAATCTTCCTGCTTGGGCTTGCCCACGACGGTCGCCGGATAGATGGCGTCTCGTCGATGCGCCATCTTCGTCACGCGAAACACCGGGTAGTCGTGACGCAGCGAGTAGTAGCCGTAGTGGTCGCCAAACGGCCCTTCCGGATGTCGCTCCGCAGGCCGGACCTCGCCTTGAAGCGCGAGCTCGGCGTTCGCGACGAGCGGGTGCGGCCCCCGTCCCTCGATCATCTCCAGACGCTCACCCGCGATCAGCGAGGCCAGCAGCAGCTCCGGCACGTTCTCCGGCAGCGGGGCGATGGCCGAGAGTATGAGCGCCGGAGGGCCACCCAGGAACACCGTCACCGGCAGTACCTCTCCCCGCGCCTCGGCCAGGGCATAGTGAAAGCCTCCACCCTTGCCGATTTGCCAGTGCATGCCGGTGGTCCGCCGGTCGTGGACGTGCAGCCGATAGATGCCCAGATTGTGGCCATGCCGGCCCGCGTGTCGCAGGGGCGCTTCGGTGTATACAAGCGGCAGCGTGATGAACGGCCCGCCGTCATCGGGCCAGCAGGTGAGCGCCGGGAGCGAGTCGAGCCTCACGTCGGTGGTCTCGACTTCCGTGACGGGGCCGCGGGCGCAACGCCGCAACCCGACCCGGGCGAGAGAACCAAAGACGTCGCGCGCGGCCCACACCTTAGCCACCGACGGGGGCAAGAACGTCTCAGCCAGGTCGGCAAGGCGGCGAATGAGCGCTTCTGGCCGATCGCCAAAGGCCAGCGCCGCTCGACGCGATGTGCCAAACAGGTTCGTGACGAGCGGGAACTCGGCGCCTCGCACGTTACGAAACAGCAGTGCCGGCCCACCGGCGGCAATCACGCGGCGGTGGATCTCCGCCACCTCCAGCCGCGCGTCGACCGGCGCCTCGATCACCGCAAGGTCGTCGTCGTGTTGGAGGCGGTCGATGAAGGCGCGAAGGTCGGAAAACACAGGCGTCAGGGATCAGGGGTCAGTAGGGGTCAGGGG
>JBOGIN010001110.1:0-3692 GCA_050742275.1 Vicinamibacteraceae bacterium | reverse complement strand
GTACGACGAACGGGCGTCGTACCCCGCCTTTCTCTTGGATGCATTCGACCATCGCACACCTCACTGCCGACCAGCGGCAGCGACTCGTGTCGGGCGCGTCCACGGTTTTCGAACGGGCCGCGCTCGCCGCGACTGATACCCGCGACACCGATTCGTTCCACCCAAGCGCGGACGGGGATGCTCATCTCCGAACCTGGATCCAGATCTTCTCGGTGGGAGACCGGGTGGCGTTCGAGCGTCGCCTCGCCTGGGACGGTTTGACGCCCTCCACCGTCGCGCGTGCACTGTCTGCGACGTCCATTCCTCATCCCGAGCCCGACTGGCTGGAGTACATCGATCTGATCGTGGCGCTCGCGCCGGTGGTTGCGGACGAGTTGGCACGCGGTCCGCTCACGGAAGCCACGCTGTTCGAGGCCGAGGAGCCACCACCGTTCTTCGAGCTTCTCGTGCCTGCCCTGCGTGTGAGCGTCAGCGAGCTGGCTGCCATCGAGCGGCTCGACACGACGCTGCTGCCGTCGGCATCTTCCGCCCTCGAGCGCCAGCTCCTCCGGGACCTCGGGGGGCTCGCGGCACTCGCGATGCTCGACGACTTCAACACCGCACGTGCAATCCATTCCGAACGTTACGCTGCCTTTACGGATCGGCTGCTCCGCCGTGACCTGCCGGCGTTCTTCCTGAGCTACCCAGTCCTCGCCAAGCAGATGGCGGTCACCATGCGTCAATGGGTGTCCGCGACAGCAGAGCTCGTCCGGCGGGTGAGAGCGGACGGTCCAGCAATTGCTCGGGAGCTGGGCGGCGGAGACCATCCGGGGCGTGTGCGGTGGGTCGAGCCTGCGCTGTCCGATCCGCACAATGGCATGCGCCGCGTCGCGGCGATCCACTTCGAGTCTGGATTGCGGATCGTCTACAAGCCGAGACACGTCGGGCTCGAGCGCGCCTTCGAGGAGCTCGTTCGGTGGACGGCTTCTCGTGGCCTCGAGCCTCGCCAGCGAGCCGCCCGCGTTCTCGATCGCGACGAGTACGGCTGGGCGGAGCTGGTCGAGCAACAGCCGTTTGCGACCGTCGATGAGGTGAAGCGCTACTACCGACAGAGCGGGGGATTGCTCTGCCTGACTCACCTGCTGCGCGCCGAGGACCTCCACATGGAGAACGTCGTGGCAACGCGCGGCGGTCCGGTGCTCATCGATCTGGAGCTCATGCTGCAGCCCGTTGCGCTCGAAACGCCCGCGAGCGACGCGAATGGCGGCGAGCACATCGAGAGCCGACGGCAGGCTCGTGGGCACTGCCTGACGAGCGGCCTGCTGACCTGCATTCAGGCCGGTTCAGGACAGCTCTTCGACGTGGGAGGCCTTCGAGGGAGCGGCCGGGGCGCGACAGCGCTCCCGAGCCGCGTGTGGAAGAACCTTGGGAGCGATGCGATCGACTGCGTCGAGCAGTCGACGTTCGAGACGCGCGTGGGGAACCAGGTCATCCTGGACGGTCGAGTGCAGCGTCCAGACGACTACCTGGATGAAGTGTGCCGCGGCTTCGACGAGACCTACCGATTCGTGATGGCCCATCGCGACGAGCTGGGAGCGTTCGATGGACCACTTTCCGGCTTCTCCCGCCATGTGAGCCGCGTGCTGCCGCGCACCACGAATCAATATGCGCTGCTGCGGTCCGTGTTGACACGCCCACGCTATCAACGGGACGGCCGTCGCTGGAGCACGGCGCTCGACGCCCTGAGCCGCATCTTCAGTCAATCGCGCGAGCGACCGGCGCTATGGCCGTTGATCGTGGCCGAGCGCGCAGCGCTCGAAGCGCTCGATATTCCTCACTTCACGGTGGTGACGAACGAGACGACGATCCGCGCGGGCGGGAAGGCCGTCATGGAAGGCTACTACCGGCAGTGCGGCCTTGCGGCCGTCAACGAGAGGCTCGCGTCGTTCTCGGTCGCCGACCTGCAAGAGCAGAGGCGTCATCTGACGCGAGCCTTGCGTGAGTCGATTCACACGCGCTTTCGAACCGAGCCGCCCCACGCATCGCGCGCCACCTCCGGGAATGCGGCCGAGACGTCTCTCGTGTCGCATGCCGAGTGGATTGCAACCGAGCTGCTCGCACAGAGCGAGGGAGCACCGTACGGCGTCAGAGGACCGCGGTGGGGGAAGGCGGCCGGGTCGGCCGTCGGGGGGCACGACCTGTACGACGGGCGCCTGGGGCCGGCAGTGTTCTTCGCGGCGCTTTCGGCCGCCACACAGGACGAGAGCTGGAGCGCCCCCGCCCGAGAGCTGGCGGCGGCAGTCGCCACGCTCGACGATGGAGGCGCGTCGGCTGCGGGCGCCATTGGCGGTGGCACCGGTCTCGGCTCCGTTATCTATGGCTTGACCGTCGTCAGCCGGCTGCTGGACCATGCCGCGCCGCTCGACGTCGCGCTGCGGCTCGCCGGCCGGCTGACCGACGCGCGCATCGATGCGGACATGGCCCTCGACGTCATCGGCGGTGCCGCCGGCGCGCTGCTCGGGCTGCTCGCGTTGTACCGCGTGACAGGTGACGCGAGCGTGCTCGCGCGCGCCGTCAGGTGCGGCGAGCGTCTCTGCCGCGCCAGAGTCGCGCTCGGCGGAAGCGCGGCCTGGCCGGACGCGGATGGGCGCATCCTCACGGGCTTTGCCCACGGCGCCGCAGGCATTGCATGCGCGCTGGATCGGCTCTTCGCTGTGACGGCCGACGAGCGCTTCGGCCAGGCTGCCGCGGACGGGTATCGCGCCATCGAGGCATGCTTCCTGCCGGGATCGGCGAACTGGTCGATCATCGACGCGGCCGCCGAGCAGGCCGCCGGCGTCGCGGGGCGTGGGGCGCACGGCCTGCCGACATCAGCCGGCGCGGCAAGCCCTCCGACGATGACGGCCTGGTGCCACGGCGCTCCAGGCATTGCGCTCGCCATTGCGCTGGGCAGCGACGCCCTCGTCGGCGGGGGGCTCAGGGAACAGGCAGGCAACGCGCTCGCGACTACCGCCGCCGCCCTGCCGCATCGCGCCGATCATGTCTGCTGCGGTAACCTCGGCCGTGTGGAGGCGCTCTTCACCGTCGGACAGCGCCTCGGACGGCAGGAGGGCATCGACGCCGCCTGGCGGTTGGTCCATCACGTCCTTGGACGGGCGCGCGCCAACGGACACTTCTGCCTCACATCGGATCCTTTCCTGTATCGCGTCTGGGAGCCGGGGTTCTTCCGCGGGTTGTCCGGCATCGGCTATTCCTTGCTGCGTTTGGCCGCCCCGTCGCGGCTCCCATCGATCGTCGCCTTCGAGACGCCCCTGGGCACGCGCGCGGCGTCGGATTGGATATCCGCTTAAGATATCCAGGGCCGCCTGGACGCCGGAGCGGAACTCCTGAGGAGCAGTACATGAGCGGCACCTCAATCGAACCTCTCACGCCGGCCCTGGCGGAGGCGCTCGGCATGCACGCCATGACGTTTCCGCGGTATCGGCGGCTCCTGTCGCTCGAGCGCATGGTGCGGGATCCATCCGACGGAGACAAGCGTCTGGTGCAGCCGGTCGGCGTCGTCGCCAGGGAAGAGCGAACGGTGCTGGGCCTCGTGCTGGCGGAGCAGAAGGTGGAGGATCAGCAGTGGTCGGAGATGCTTTCCGTCTATGTCAGCCCCCACGCTCGCAACCGCGGTCTCGGAACGAGGCTGGTCGAGGCGCTCGAGGATCGCC
>JBOGIN010001109.1:0-3475 GCA_050742275.1 Vicinamibacteraceae bacterium | reverse complement strand
TTGGCCATCTCGGCGGCCTCGGCGAGTGTCGCACCACCAGACAGCGCGAGCGCCAGCGTGCTGATCACGGTATCGCCCGCGCCGGTGACATCCGCCACCTCGCGCGCCGCCGCAGGGAGCGCGCGCTCGGACAGTGATGCGCGCCCGCTCTCAGTCCCATCCAGCATCCACATCCCGTGCTCGCCGCGCGTGATGACGACCGAGGCACAGCCGACCTGGTCGCGCAGCGCACGCGCTGCCCGGCGCGCATCGTCGTCCGAGCGAATGCGGAGATGGGTCGCGACCTCGGCCTCCAGTTGGTTTGGCGTGATGAGCGTTACCCCGGCGTACAGATCGAGGTGAGGGATCTTGGGATCCACGAGCACCGGTAAGGAGCAGCTGCGAGCGCACCGCATCACGCCACGCATCACCCCGGGGGTGATCACGCCCTTCAGATAATCGGACACGACGATCATGTTGGCGCTCGCCGCGGCCGACTCGACCTGCGCGATGACCGTTTCCTCGACGGCACTTGTGATGTCGTCGTCCACTTCGTAGTCGACTCTTGCGACCTGTTGTTGCCGTGTCGTGACGATGCGAAGCTTACGCGTCGTGCAGCGCGAGCCGTCGTCGATCAGGCCATCGGGGGCGATGCCGCCGTTGCGCAAAGCCGCTTTCAGTTGGTTGGCGGGCTCGTCCGTCCCCACGACGCCCACCAGGATGGCGCGGCCGCCCAAGGCCGTCACGTTGCTGGCGACGTTGGCTGCGCCACCCAGCCGGAAGTGCTCGTGATCGAACTCGACGACCGGCACCGGCGCCTCGGGCGAGATCCGGTTGACGCGCCCGAACAGGAAGTGGTCGAGCATGACGTCGCCGACTATCAGGATGGATCGTCCGGCGAGCGACGCGAGCAGGGCTCGCGCCCGCGCGAGCGACAAGGGCATAGCAGGATTCAGGGTTCGGGATTCAGGATTCAGGAATCGGGAAACAGGAATCAGGAAACAGGAAACGGGCGCCGACGAGGTCTGCGCGCTCAGGTGAAATCATCGGGGTCGCTCATCGTTGGCTCCCGATTCCGGTTTTCCGGTGTCCTGTTTCCCGTTTCCCGTCTCCCGATACTCCGCAGCGTACGGCAGCGTAACGAGCACGAGAAAGAGCATCAAGAACTCCGAGTCGCCGAAGTTGTACTCGAACATGCCGGCCGTCAGCATGCTGATGATGGCGGCGATGCCGGCAGCCGCCAGCCCGGCTGAGCGCTGCGCGCGAACCTTACCGTACAGATCGCGGAGAACAACCACGACGAACCAAAGCCAGACCGCGAGTGCGGGCAGGCCGCGCTCCGCCGCGATCTGCATCGGCACGTTGTGAAGGTGAACGTTCAGCGGTTCCACGGCCTCCGGCATCCGATACTGGGGATAGACGAGCTTGACGTTGTCTGGTCCGACGCCGAGGAGCGGATGATCCCGCACGATGCGCACGCCGGAGCGCAGCATTGCGACGCGGTCGCGGTTCGCCGGATCGTCCAGATCGAACACGGAATAGACACGCGCGGTCACGCGCCCTGGCGCGATGAGCAGGAGGAGCGCGACGGCGACGGGCAGCAGCGCGAGAAGGCGGCGATCCTTCAGGACGAAGAGCGCGCCCATCGCGGCCGAGATACCGACCCACGTGTTACGCGTGAAGGTGAGCGACAGGGCGACCAACACGGCCGGGAGCACGAGCGCCGGCCACGTGCGGTCGCGCTTTTCGTACAAGAGCCGTCCTGCGACGGCGCCGCCCACCAGCATCAGCAGGCCCGAATAGGTCATATAGTGCGTGAGGGATCCGGCGGGTCGCTTGTCCAGCGTGTCGTACTGGAAGATGCCAAACTGGACGATGCCGATGATCGCGCTCAACGCGCCGATGGTGATGATGACGTTCGTCAGCAGGTAGGCCCGCTCGCCGCGTGCGACGCGGTACACGAGCGGCACGATGAAGAAGAGAACGAGCTGCTTGCAGTCGACGATCGTCTCGATCCGGTTGGGCGCCGCGAGGGCGGAGACCAGCGTCAGGCCTCCGTACGCCGCCAGCGGCCAGAAGACCCGTGGTACCTCGATCCGCTCGTTGCGGACGCCAACCAGCACCAGCCAACAAAGGACGGTGGCTGTCAGGAGGATATAGGCGCCCGCCACGAACAGTTGCACCGCTGCGACGAACAGCAGGGCGCTGCCGAGCGCCAACCCCTCCAGTCTGTCCCTGCGACCACCGCCGAACCCTCGCGCCGTGAGCGTCGTCGTTGTCATCGGTCCGGTCTCGCCACAGAGCTCGTTACTGAAGCTAGTTATTGCGGCTAGTCCTTGGGCTCGTTATTGCCTCTGAACGTGCCCGCGGCGGATGTCCTCGCCCGTGCCAATGCGCGTTCCGCTGTCTCGACGACGCGCGTCGCCGAGATGCGCGTGAGGCATCGGAAGTCGCCCGGCTGGCAGATCCGCTGCTCGCACGGACGGCACGGAAGATCTTCGGTCTCGACCGCCTCGGTGACGAATGCCGGATCCCGCCAAGGCGCGGAACGCGCAGGAAGCGTCGGCCCGTAGAGCGCGACGATGGGGACCGGCGTCGCCGCCGCAATGTGCAGCGGCCCACTGTCTCCCCCGATGTACAGTGCGGCACGCCCGATCAGGCTCCGGAGCTCCGCCAGTGTCGCGCCACCACACGTCACGATCGTACCGCCTTGCGCTGGGGTGAGGCGGAGCGCCCGCCTGACCACCTCCTCCGCAGCCTCTGCCTCCGACGGTCCCGACGTCAGGATGATACGACGTTCCGTGTCGGAAGACGAGAGGTGCGCCGCCAGCTCGGCGAAGCCGTCCAGCGGCCAGCGTCGGAATGGGTTGCCGGCGCTAACATGGATGACAATCGGCACGTGCAACGGTCCAATGCCCTGACGATCGAGCCAGGCGGCGATCCGCCTGGCCGCGTCGGGGTCTTCGGGCATCTCTACCGGGTCACGCGCCGGGTCCGCAGGCTCCAGGCCCGGGAGGAGCGGGCGCAGCACGTCCCATTGGTTTTCTACGGAATGCCGCGGCCGTAGCTCGCGGGGACGCCCCACGACGTCGGTGTACATCCAGGAACGGCCCGACACGCCGTAGCCGATCCGCCGCGGCGCGCGGCTCGCGAGCGTGAGCCAGCTTGCCCGCGGTCCACCGTGGAAGTCGGCCACCACGTCGAAGCGACGCTGGCGCAGCTCCGCCCCCAACTGCCAGTCGGCGAGCAGTCGAGCCGGGCCATGCGGAGCGGCACGCACCATGACCTCATCGAGATGCGGGTTGTGTGCAACCACAGCTGACGCGGCGGGCTCCACGAGATACGTGAGCCGCGCCTCCGGCAGGGCACGCCGCACGGCGCGGATGGCGGGCGTCGTGAAGACCACGTCACCAACCACGCGCAGGCGGATGAGGAGGACGTTCACCGAGCCAGGATATAGCAGGGGTCAGGGATCAGGGGTCAGGCGTCAGCAGGT
>JBOGIN010001108.1:0-5775 GCA_050742275.1 Vicinamibacteraceae bacterium | reverse complement strand
GGTCCGGCAATCGTGTAGGGGATCCAGACTCCTGGGTCGATCGGCACCTGCAGGCCGCGATTTCTGACGTCGCCAACAATGCCCACAATGTCGAACCACTTGTCCTGCGGCGGATCTGCGGACGTACCGAGACTCGCGAGGTGTACACGCCGCCCGATTGCATTTTCGTTGGGCAGATATTTGCGCACGAATGTCTCGTTCACCACCGCCACTCTCCGCGCATCATTGACCTCTGCCTCGCTGAAGCCCCGTCCTTGCTTGAATTCAATTCGCAGGACCCGGAAGTATTCTTCGCTGACGCGCTGAAACAGAGTCCGCCACGTTTCCTCGCCTGTCTTCCCGGCAATCTGCATCGTGCTCTCGCCGCCACCATACGGCGGAAGTGTGCTCGATACCGCCGCGCCTGTCACTCCAGGCAAGGCCTTCACCCGCGCGAGCAGTGGCTGGAAGAATCTCGGTACCTGCTCCGCCGGCTTATAGCGATTCGTGGGAGCGCTCACCACGGCCTGAAACACGTGGTCCGCACGCAGGCCCACATCGACGTCGCGCAGCGCCGCAAAGCTCCGCATCAGCAGGCCTGCACCGATCAAGAGCGTCAACGACAGCGCGACTTCCATCACCACGACGGCGTCACGCAGCCGTCTGCCCCGGAATCCCCCGCTCACGCCCTTGCCGGTGTCACGAAGCGGATTGGTCAAGTCACGACGAGACGATTGCAACGCCGGCACGAGCCCGAACATCAGGGCCGTCATCACCGCCATGGCGAGCGCAAACACCAGCACGGGCGCGTTGAGCCCGATCACCGCTTCCGCCGGGATGACTCCCTGCGGTAGCGCCGCCACCAGCGACTTCAACCCACCCCAGGCGAGGAAGATCCCCAGCATGGCCCCGGCCATCGCCAGCATCAGGCTCTCGACTATCACGAGCCGGACCAGTCGTGCGCGTCCGGCGCCCATTACCGTGCGCACCGCGAACTCCTTCTGCCGCATCGTCGCCCGCGCCAGCATCAGGTTCGCCACGTTGCTGCACGCGATCAGCAGGAGCAGTCCCACGGCCGCCAGCACCGTGTACAACGTCGTCTTGAAGCCCTGGACTCGGCCCACCATGTCGTCAATCAGCGGGATGACTTGCACGGTGAAGCGCATCGGATAATCCTTCGGCAGTATCTTCGCCAACCGGGTTGCGATCACCGTCAGGTCTGCCGCTGCAAGCCGAGTGGTCACACCCGGTGTCAGGCGAGCGAGCACGAACCAGGTTTCGGCGGACCCTGCCTGCGCCTGTCGCGTCAATCGCTCTGGAATCAGCACGTCGGCGCCATACCACCCAAAGCGTGGCGGCATGATGCCGACGAGCGTCCGGGGCATGTCGTTCATGACAAATGTCTGGTTCAGAATCGTCGGATCGCCGTTGAACAGCTCCATCCAGGTCTTGTGCCGCATCACGAACACCGGCGGCGATCCCGGCTCGTAGTCGCTCGGCTGCAACACCCGCCCATGGAGAGCAGGCATCCCGAAGAACTCGAACGTCCCAGGCGTCACGCGCGCCGCGAAGAGCGTCTCGGTGCCTTCTCGATGCCGGTACAACATCGGGGCCCCGGTCGTCGCGATGATCCCGTCGAAGACGTGATTGTTTTCTGCGAGCTCGAGGATCTCCGTGGCCTTGTATCTGCCGCGCCCCACGGCCACGGCCTCGCTTTGCTGCGCGTTGACGATTCGCGGGAACACCATCCGATCCGCTCCCTTGTAGGGAAACGGTGCCAGTAGCACGTTGTTGACCACGCTGAAGATAGCCGTGGCTGCGCCGATGCCCAGTCCGAGCGTGGCGATCGACACCACCGCGAAGCCTCGGTCCTTCCACAACACCCGCAGCGCGTACCGCACGTCGCGCCACCACGCCTCGACCGATGGGAACGTCTGCATGTCTCTACGGTCCTCCTGCAACAACGTGGTGTTGCCGAACTGGCGTCGCGCAGCCGTGGCCGCCTCCTGTTTCGACATGCCCTGAGCCACGAATCTCTCGGCTAGCAGCCGCAGATGTTCTCGGATTTCGTCTTCGACCTGATCGTCAGACTGTTGGCCCCGCAAGAAGCCCCGCAGCTTCGCCGCGAAGGCGCGCAACCGAGACTCTCGAGGTGTGTTCATGACTAGCGTTCCTCTTGCAGCCGCAATGGCCCCAGCGCGTTCTGTCCTGTGGACGTTGCATAGGAGCATATCGTCTCTCGTATGTAATGTCCATAGGAGGTGATTCACGCGACCTCTACATGATGCCGTCCGCAGCCGGGTCGAGGCAGGCCCCTCGTCCCGGAACCGAACGGCCGGCGTCCCGTATCGCACGGACCGCGCTACGGCGTCGACGACATTCGGGGTCAGCGGCCGGGGGACCCAAAGGACGGCGGTGCCCCTTCCCGCCGAGCTGTTCTCGTCCTGGGCGCGATTGCATGGCGGCGTGTGTGGCGCCGGCGCTGCGCGCCTCACGCATCAGGCGGCTCGGCGTGAGTGGAACCAAACACGCGATCCGAACGTCTCACACTATGCGGTCCAATATAAGGGACCGATGTATATGATGCCACTGATCCTCAGCGGAGCGCTCGCCACAGGGACGAACCTCCGCTATCAACGGTGGGTGACCCGTGACTGAGCGCACATTGCCGAGCGCTCCTGACGCGGAGTGGAAAAAAGGCAGCGCGGAGCTCCTTGTCCTGTCGCTACTCGAGGATCAACCTCGTCACGGCTATGACATCTCGAAGCTGATCGAGCTCCGATCAGGGGGCGCTCTGCGATTTCACGTGACGTCTCTCTACCCGTTGCTCCATCGGCTCGAGAGACATGGATGGATTGTTGGACGATGGGTTGAGAAGGCCGAGCAGCGCCGACGACGGTACTACAGCCTGACAACGGAAGGGCGACACGCGCTCCGTGTCAAGCAGCAAGGCTGGAAAGACTTCGTCGCGCTGATTAGCCGTGTGACGGGACTCGAGCATGGCTGATTGGAGACAGGTGGTGCGGGAGCGTTTGGCGGAATTGCGCCTGACGACCGCCGCTGAATCGGGACTCGCCGAGGAAGTCGCGCAGCACCTGGAAGATCTGCACCGCGACCTTCAAAACGGCGGCGCCAGTCCCGGAGAGGCCTACACGAGAACCGTTTCCGAGCTGGACGACATCAATGAGATCCGCAGTGGACTGGCTAGGAGTCAACGCATGCCAAAGCACGACGTCGTGCCGCTTGGGGACGCGACATCGCACACCCGGATCGGCGATCTCCAGAGGGACCTTCGATATGCCGGCCGAACGATGCGCACCAACCCTGTGTTCGTCGTCTTCGTTGTGGTGACGCTCGGATTGGGCATCGGCGCCAATACCACGGTGTTCACCGTGATCAACACGCTGCTGCTGAATCCGATGCCCGTCGCTGCGCCGTCCGAGCTGGTCGCCGTGTCGTCGGTTCCATCCGTGGGCACTGCGCAAGGGAACGCGCTCATGCCCCTTTCGTACCCGAACTTCAAGGACTATCAAGCCCAGACCAGCGTCTTCGACTCACTCGCTGGCTATGCGAGGATGCGCGCGCTGAGTTGGCAGGCGGACGGCGCCACCCAGGGGCTAATGAGCGAGTTCGTGACCGGCAATTACTTCTCCACCCTGGGGGTGGGAGTCGCGGCCGGACGGACGTTCGGGCCCGAAGCGGACATGCGTGATGGTGCAGATGCCGTCGCCGTCATGAACTACGGGACGTGGCAAACTCGCTTTGGCGGGGCGCCTGACATTGTTGGACGTCAACTGCGACTCAATGGTCAGGTCGTCACCGTGATTGGCGTGGCGCGGCCTGGTTTCATCGGTGTAAACGGCCTCGTCGGTCCCGATTTGTGGCTGCCCTTCGCGACAGCCGAACAGCTCCTGCCGAGCGAAATGCGAACCGCCGTCACCGATCGCAGTAAGCCGATGCTGCAGGGTGTGGGGCGGCTGACACCCGGCGCCACGGTATCGCGGACGGAAGCGAATGTCACCACGGTGGCATCAGTCCTGGCCCGTCAGTATCCAGCCGCGAACGAGGGCCAGACGGTCACCGTTCGGCCCATTAGTGATGTCCTGTTTGGTGGCGGCTCGAGGATCGTCCGGTTTGCCGGCGCGGTGCTCGCGGCCGTTGCGGGCATCGTCTTGTTGATCGCCTGCTCGAATGTCGCAAACCTAATGCTGGCGCGCTCAGCCGCTCGGCAAGGCGACATGGCTGTACGGATGGCGCTCGGCGCGAGTCGCGGTCGGCTCGTCCGTCAGCTCCTCACCGAGAGCCTACTCTACGGAGTCCTCAGCGGCGGATTCGGCGTGCTACTCGCCCTGTCTGGCGTGCAATTGCTGGCAACGACCCTTCCCGCGACAGGGATCTTCGTGGCGTCGAGACTCGACACGACCGTGCTGCTCTTTGCGCTGTTTATCTCCGTGGTCACCGGCGTCCTCTCCGGCGCACTCCCAGCCCTCACCGCGTCGCGGGCCGGTGTCGCGGGCATCCTCAACGAAGCTCGCACCGCCGGACGGAGCGCACGACGAGTATCCGTCGCCAACACGTTGCTGGTGGGCCAAGTCGCCCTGTCCTTTCTGTTGCTCGTGACAGCGTCGTTGTTCCTCAGAAGCATTCAGCGGGCTTACGACATCGACCCCGGGTTCAACGCCGCTCGTCTCGCCGTGTTCATTACGAACCCTGGACAGGCTGGTTACGGAGAACCGAACACTCGGGCCTTCTATCAAATGGTCCGCGACCGCGTGGCACGTTTACGAGGTGTTGAGTCCGTCTCCTGGGCCTCGAACATGCCACTCTTTGCGCGTCCCGTCACTGGGCTGCAGATAGAGGGACGACCAGAGGAGTCATCGACCGAACGTGTGGCCAGCATTCTCAACACTGTGGACGACGGGTACTTCCAGACGAGTGGGGTATCGATACAGAAGGGCCGTGAGTTTACGGAACTGGACCACGCGACGTCGCTGCCAGTCGCCGTGGTGAACGAGAAGCTGGCACGAGATTACTGGCCTGGCGAAGACGCGCTAGGCAAGCGCATTCGGGTGCCGGGCGAGCAGCAGATGCGGGAGATTGTCGGTGTCGCTCGAACCGCCAACTACTCGTCGTGGGGGGAGCCGTCGCAGCTGTGTGTCTATATCCCATTAGCGCAGAACCATCTGCCTGCGATGACGTTGTATGTCCGGACTCAGGGGAACCCGGCGCAGATTATTGGCCCGGTCGTGCGGGAGATCAGCGCCGCCGACTCCCAGGTGCTGGTGAACGGAATCAGGACCGGCCAGCAGGTCACGGACGGCAGCCTCTTCCAGGCGAGGATCGGGGTTGTCCTCCTGAGCGTATTCGGGCTCATCGCGCTGGGACTCGCAAGTATCGGATTGTACGGAATCCTGGCGTATGCCGTAACCCAGCGCCAGCGAGAAATCGGGCTGCGGATGGCGTTGGGGGCGAGTCACTCAACAGTGATGCAATTGATCCTGAAGCAAGGCATGACGCTCGTATCGATTGGAGTGGCGATCGGATTCGTCGCAGCCCTCCTAGTCGGCCGCGTCCTGAGCGGGATGCTGTATGGCGTTGGAGCGACTGACCCCGTGAGCCTTATCGCCGCCGCCTCTGTCCTCGGAGGGGTCGCGCTGGTCGCATGCTACGTGCCGGCGCGCTGGGCCACCCGCGTGGATCCTCTGGTCGCGCTCCGCCAGGCGTAATGACAGGGATCAAAGCCCCGCGACGCGGCGAAATGTTCAGCAGGCATCGTGGTCGCGAGACCGGCCTGAC
>JBOGIN010001107.1:0-3650 GCA_050742275.1 Vicinamibacteraceae bacterium | reverse complement strand
TCCGGTGGCGAGCTCGGTGGGAAACATGTGGACGGCCCGCTCGGCGAAGTACACGGACGTCCCGCGCGCGGCCGCCTCCCGATCGAGCTCGCTGCCCTGACCGACGTAGTGCGACACGTCGGCAATGTGCACGCCGAGGAGGTACTGGCCCTTTCCTCTCCTCTCAATCGAGATCGCATCGTCGAAGTCGCGCGCGTGCTCACCGTCGATGGTGACGATCTCGAGGTCTCGGAAGTCCGTGCGGCCGGCGATATCCCCCTGTGCGACGTCGGTCCCGAGCCGCTTCGCCTCGGCAACGGCAGCCGCGCCGTGCTCGTCGGGGATGCTCCACTTGCGAATGATGATGGCCGTGTCCACCCCTGGCGTATCGATATCCCCCAACACCTCGACGACCCGCCCGATCGGGTTTCGGGTGGGCGTCGGCCAGCGCGTGATCTCGACGACCACCATCTCGCCAGGCTTGGCGCGCCGCTCCTCGCCGCGCGGCACCTGGATGTCCATCACGAGCCGCCGGTCGAAGGGCACGACGAACCGTAGCCCCTGAGGGTCGAGGTCGAAGCGCCCCACGACGGTGGAGGCGGCGCGCTCGAGGATGCGGAGGATCCGCCCTTCGGCCCGGCCATCGGCACGGTGGCGCTCGATGCGGGCTACGACGCGATCGCCGTGCATTGCCTCGTTGACGTGCGTGCCGGCGACGTAGAGGTCGCCAACCAGGCCTTCGACGGCTTGCTCGGGGATGACGAAGGCAAAGCCTTGCGGATGGACGCTGACCCTCCCCACCAGCAGATCCATCAGCTCCGGCAGGCCATAATGCTTGCCACGCGTCTCGATGAGAGCCCCACTCGCGACAAGCGCCTCGAGCTGGCGTCGAAAGCGCACACGCTCCGCCCGTGGAACGTCGAGCGTCCGCATCAGCTCCTGGAGATTGGCGGGGTGCGTTAGGCGCTCACGAATGCTCTGGAGGATCTCATCCTGTGACAACATCGGGGATTGTTCCCGTCTCCTGAATCCTGAATCCCGAATCCTGAATCCTGTTTCCAACTTTTTCCAACCGTGACTTCCCTCCCCCAGTCTACAGGGTGTGTGACCGACGTGACGGACGACGAGCTGGTCGGACACGCCCGGGAGGGCGATGCTGACGCGTTCGCCACGCTCGTCGAGCGACACCGCCGCGCGGTCTATCGAGCCGTCCTGGCTGCGCTCCCCGACGGCACCGAGGCCGACGATGTTGCGCAGGATGTCTGGGTCACGGTGCACCGGCGTCTGGCCTCGTTTCGAGGCGAGGCGCGCTTTCGAACGTGGCTGCTGGCGATCGCCTGGCGAAAGGCGCTCGACCGGCGCCGCAGTCTCCGTCGCTGGATGCGTACGCTCGTCACGGAGGCCGGAGATGCGTTGGATGGGCTCAAAGCAGCAACACCAGGCAACCCGGGCGGTGCGCATGCGGCACGCGCGCACTCACCCGAACAGGTCTTGCTCGATGCCGAGAGGGATGCGGTCGTGCGAAAGCTGATTCAGTCGCTGCCGCCGCGGCTGCGCGACCCACTCCTCCTGGCAGGCCTGCAGGAGGCAAGCTACACAGAGATAGCCGACCTCCTCGACATTCCGATCGGCACGCTGAAGTGGCGTGTCGCTGAAGCGCGGCGAGTCTTACGCGAGAAGCTCGCGCGCTTGGGATACTGACAATGCCAGATCGACCGACAGCCGATGAGCGATTGGACATCGTCATCGATCGCGGTGTCCGCTCGCTCGTGGAACGGGACGCGCCGCCAGGACACGTGGCCCGGATTCGCACGCGCCTGGCCGGACGCTCTCGTTGGGCCCAACCAGCTCTGATGGCCCGACCAAAACGTTGGTCCTACATGACTGCCGCGCTGCTCGTGGTAGCGATCGCCGCAGGCGTATGGACGCTTCGGGAGAGCCGCGACGATGCTCTCGAGACGCGGGTGGTGACGAAGGCTCCGCTTCAAGCGTCGCCAATGCTCGATGTGAGATCAGCAACTCGGGAAAACGTGGCAGCACTGCGCCCCCTGCCACCACCTGCGCTTCCGTCGCCGGAGGCAGATGAGGCGCGCAAGGCGGAGGCCAGTCGGGCCAAGCTGATGGCTTACCTCGATGCACTCTACCAATTGCCACCGGAGGTGTTGCTTCGCAAGCCGCCGTCCGCTGGTGAGCAGCTGTCAGCGCCCAGGCCGATTGTGGTTCCGGAAATTGTGATTGCGCCGCTCAACGCACGCATGGAGTCGGAAGACGATGCCCTGCCGAATGATTCCCCTCGAGGTGAAGAATGAGTTACGCTACGAATCCTCTCTGCCGCACGACCGCCGCCCTGATTCTGGGATTCACTGTGTCTCTGGGAGCGCTTGCGCATGCCCAGGAACCAGCGCCAGCCGACGTCCAGAAGCCGCCGGAGCCGCCCGCTAAACCTACGAAGCCGAGCAGACCGATGGGGCCGAATCCTGAGCGGCCGCTGCGCTCGGCTTTCCCTCGGGTCACGCCCGATAGCCGTAACGTCAATGTCGAAGTAACGGTTACCCAGCAACTGGGCGGCGCACCAGTGAGCAAAACACTGGCCTTTGTGGTAGCGGACAGTTCAACGGGGTCCGTTCGGTCGGGTATCGAAGTACCACTGCTCCAATCACCAGTGGCGACCCGCGAGGGCGGACCACCCGCATTCACGCAGGTTCAGTATCGCCCGGTCGGCTTCAATGTAGACGCCGGTATCCGGCTCCTCGATAACGACAAAATCTGGCTCGACCTTTCGCTGGAGTTCTCGTCCGTCTTGCCACCGAAAGGCGCGGAAAGCGAGTCTCAAAAGGGGCGGCCCTCATTCACCACCGCAGAGAGTCGTCTCAACCTGCTGCTCGAGAGCGGCAAGCCTGTGACATTCACGCAGTCAACAGATCCATCCACGGGCCAGGAATACTCCGTGCAAGTCAAAGCCACGATCATCGAGTGACGGACATGAAGAATCTGTAGCGTATGTCGGGGAGCGCACCGGCTCGTCTAGGACCCTGATCCTTCTGGCGACGGCGTGGCCCCGTACACCTTGCGAAGCAGCTCGACGGCCCGCTCCGCCTGGCCGTTGGCCGCTTGATCGAACTTCTGCGTGAGCGCCTGCGCCTGCTCGATCAGCTTCACCGCCTGCTCCAGATTGGGAACCTGGTCGCGCGACGCGTGGCGCTGCAAGAGCGGACGCGCATTCGCGAGATAGCGCTTGGCCTGCTCCAGCTGTCGGCTGGCATTGCCGAAGTTCGTCGTGTAGACGTTGACACGTGCATCCAGCACCAGCGCCGTGGCCTGAGAAAGGTGCAGGCGCAGCAGCGCGCGATCGCGTTGTTGCTCGAACGTGGAAGATCCCCACCAGCCGTAGAGATATCCAGCCAGGAGGGCAACGAGCAGCGCGCCGGTTATCCAGAGGGCCCATTTGACTTTGTTCATGGCAGTGTCCAGTCACAAAACTAGAGCAACCTGCAAATCGCCGACGTTCGTATCCGTCGGTCCCGTTCGCACGAGATCGTCGAGCCGTTCGAAGAAATGATACGCGTCGTTCGCCTCGAGCGCATGCGACGGCACGAGGCCGAGGCGCGCGGCGCGCACGGCTGTGCCTGGCTCGACAATGGCCCCTGCGGCATCCGTGGGTCCGTCGATGC
>JBOGIN010001106.1:0-2003 GCA_050742275.1 Vicinamibacteraceae bacterium | reverse complement strand
GACGTGAAGAAGGCCATCGCCGAAATCCGAGAGCTGCGCCGGGAGATGCGCGAGTTCGCCAAGACCACACGAGAGGACTTACGAGCGCACCGCCTCCTGAACGGCAACATGGACGCCTACCAATGGTTCCTGATGATCTCGGCGCACATGCAGCGCCATACCCTGCAGATTCGCGAGGTGAAGGGCGATCCCGGCTATCCGGGAGAGTGAGGATGGGTGTCGTTGGACCTGTGCGCCCGTCGCGCGGCTCGCAGATCAGCTCGAGGGACGCTCGCCAGACGCGGGTCCGCGATGCGCGGCGGCAGCGGCAGCCGCCTTCGCGATACGACGCTGTAGCTCGGGAAGCTCCGTCACCGTTCCAACGAATTCCCGCACCCAGAACTTCCGGTCCTGCTCGCCATCAACCAAGCGAGCCTCGACGACCACGCGGTCACCCTCCCGCACGAGGCTCCCTTCGACGACAACGTCGGCGTTGAGCGCTTGTGCCACGTCTCTCAATGGCTTCTCACCGTTGGCGAACCGGAGCGCGCTCGTCCGAGACACGACGCCCAGTGTGCCGTTGCGCGCGAGCTCACTGGTCAGGCCATCGGTGACGCGTGCCGCAAGGAGCTGATCTGCCTTGTCGGTCGAGTAGTGCGCGAAGGGGAGAACGGCAATGGTAACGGCGGGTGTGGGCCGAGTGCCCGTTGCCCACAACCCGCTTCGCCAGGCTGCAATGGCGACGAGGAGCAGGCCGACAACGACAATGCCGAGTGCAGGACGCCAGCCGTTTGCCCTGCCGGCTGGCCGGGATGTCGAGACGTCCGGCGTTGGCAAGGGAGACGGAGAAACCTGGCGCTCCTCGAACAGCGGCGCGTAGCTGCCCCGCCGCATCCGGATGATGACCGGGTCCTCGCGCCCGTCTCCCCGGTAGTACTCCTCCACCTTGGCGCGGAGGCGCCCAGCTTCGACCCGGACAATCGAGTCTATGCGTGGGTCATACTGCTCGTCGCGGTCGAAGACCTCGAGCCCGATCACGTACTCCTTCAATCGATCGCCTTCACCGGCAAGCGCTTGCTCCACGACGTAGCGGAGGAAACGGCTCAATCGTTCGGCGTTCGTGAAGGCGCCGCTTGCCAGCAGGCGCTCGAGCTGCGAGCGGACGGCGTCTTCAGTCGGCACGTGGCCAGTATGAACCAAAACGCCTGCCCGGGAGCCCGCGCAGGGGCGCTTTGTTGCCGTAAGTAACCGTTACACTCGCCGCAACTCACTGGTGGATCGACGCTTCCCGGACAACACTTCTTGCGGGCCGCGGTCTTCGACCGCGCTCCCCGACGCTCACCTGCGAGCCCCGAAACTTGGCGCACATGGGTCAAGTTTCGGGTTCGCAAGGGTTCGAAGCGGACCCATCGTCCGACTATCCAAGGAGGTTGTCGTCATGGAAAAGAGAAGCAACGTCGTCTCGAGGAGTGTGCTGGCGTTGACCGCCCTGTTGGTGCTCTCGCCGGCCGCGTACGCCGGGCCGCCACTCGTTTGTCATGCCTTCGACACCGGTGACGGGGCCGTCCTGCCGTGGGCGAGCGGCGCCACCTGGAACTCGCCAGCCCCGTCATACGACGTTCAGCAGCTCACGCGGATGGAAAACTTACGCCGCGCCACGATCTATGCAGCGAAGGATCCCCGGATTGCCGCGGAGCTCCTGAATGCCGTGCTAGGACGTGCTCTCACGGCCGCGGCAGACGGCTCGGGCAATTCACTTGCCTGGTTCGACGCGGGCTATCTCATCGAGAGCTATCGGCAAGCAAGCCGTGTCTATCGATGGGACATGTTGTCAGGGGCAGAGCGCGCCGCGTGGACGCTCCGCAGCGAACCGCAATCGCTGGATGGGTACCGCTTCGTCCGGAAGGCGATCGAGCTGTCAGACTCCGACGCAGAGATGGAGTTTGCCGCGTCTCTGATTAAGGAGGGCCCCGCCTCGGCCGAGCACCGGCGCCGAGCCGTGGCGGGAGCAAGAACCGGCTCAC
>JBOGIN010001105.1:0-4061 GCA_050742275.1 Vicinamibacteraceae bacterium | reverse complement strand
GAGTATAACCTTCGGCTTCTGGTTCCGTCTTTCACGCCAAGACCTGCGGAGCCACATCTCGCGCGGTCGTCCAGCGATTCGCGTCTCGATGGTCTGAGGCAGGGCCCCCGTTAGAACTTGGGGGACCCAGCGGAAGACGGCAGAATCCACCCATGCATCCCGACGTGGTTGGCCCTAATTGTCGGGCGCCGGAATGCAGTAGTCTGTGACCATGCGCCTGCTCCTCTTTCTCGCCGTCCCGCTGTTCGCGCAGACGCCTTGTGCCGACATGGCGCGCCTGCCCGACGTCACCGCCGCAGCGCAAACCGCAACTCATTGTCGGGTGTCCATCACTCTCCGACCGTCGGCCGATTCTGAAATCACGTCCGAAGTCTGGCTGCCGGCGGCCGCCGCGTGGAACGGCACATTCCTGATGGTAGGCGGAGGCGGTTTCGTCGGTAGCGTCAACACCGGCGGAATGACGAAAGCCGTTCGCGAAGGTTATGCCAGTGCGTCCACCGACACCGGTCACACCGGCGGCAGCGGCAGTTTTGCACTCGGCCATCCCGAGAAGATCGTCGATTTTGCCTTTCGCGCCGTTCACGAAACCGCCGTCAAGGCCAAGGCGCTGATAGCGGCCTATTATGGACGTGGCCCGCGCCTGTCCTATTGGGAGGGCTGTTCAACCGGTGGACGCCAAGGCCTGATGTCCGCGCAGCGTTACCCGGATGACTTCGACGGCATCATCGCCGGCGCGCCTGCTAACAATCAGATCTACCTCTGCGCATGGCGAATGCGTCTGTTGATGACTGCGCTCGAGTCACCACAACACGCGCTTCCGCCCGAAACGCTGAAACTCCTCAACGACGCGGTCCTCGAGAAATGTGACGAGCGTGACGGCGTCAAAGACCGCCTCATCGAAGACCCCCGCAACTGCAACTTCGACGCAAGCGCCCTCAAGTGCAGCGGTCCGGCAACCGCAAGTTGCCTCACAGTACAGCAACTGGAAACTGTCAACGCCGCCTATACGGACATACGGGATTCTTCCGGCGAGATCCTCTACCCGCGCCTGCCCGTCGGTGGTGAACTGGGCTGGCTCCTGCCCGCCGGCGCCACCGAACCCAGCGACATGGACATTGACATGTTCCGCTACATCGCCAACCAGAACCCCGCCTGGGACTGGCGCAACTTCGACCTCGAAAAGGACATCGAACGAGCACTCCTCCACGGAAAAGACATTCACGCCGTCAACCCCGACCTAGCCACATTCAAAGCGCGCGGGGGTAAGCTTCTCATCTACCACGGTTGGAGCGACGGGGGCTCCGGCGGCGCGATATCTGCGTTCAATACCATCTCGTATTACGAGTCCGTCCTGAAACACATGGGCCCCAATCAAAGCAACTGGCTTCGTCTCTTCATGGTCCCCGGCATGGCCCATTGCGGCGGCGGCACCGGCCCCGATCAGTTCAACGCCCTCGCCGCGCTCGAACGCTGGCGCGAACAGAACGAGCCCCCCACCTCCATCACCGCCGCTAGAGTCAACGAAGGTGGCGGCATCGACATGACTCGTCCCCTTTGCCCATACCCGCAACGAGCTGTCTATAAAGGAATCGGCAGTACCAACGACGCCGCGAACTTCACCTGCGAAGTCAAGGGCTATTGACCGCTTGCCGATGACATAGACGGTTTCAGAGCGGATGCACTCTCCTTTGAGGGATTTGTGCGGTGTGTGGATCACGCGAGCTGATCGCTTACGTGGTGGCACGGAGCGTCTGCCCACCACAGCGTCTATACTCGGCTCGGAGGCTGAGACATGACAGGAGCAGAAGCGATCCTTCGCAGGTGGTCGAGCCGTATTCGGACGACCGATCGGCAGGCCTATGTGGCTTACGTTCTGGAGTCGGGAGCAGGCGACTCCGAAAGGACGCCAGGCAATCTCGGCTACCAAGTCCTGCTCAGGGAGCTTGACGACGGCACGACAGAGATAACGACGCTGAGCTGGTGGGAATCCATGGATGCCGTCCGCGGCTTCGCCGGTCCACAGCCCGAGCTCGCTCGCTACTATCCCGAAGACGATCGCTTCCTGCTCGAGCACCCGAAGTATGTCGAGCACCACATGGTGGTCGCGGGGCGGGTCAACGTCAAAGTCTGAACGTGCCGCGTGGGACGCTTACGGCTCAATTGACCAAGGCACTTCCCAAGGCTTTAGCGCGCACAGGGAGCCAGGGAGTATAATCCGCGCTCGGGCTCTCTTCCAAAAGGAGTACCGGGTTTATGGTGGAGCTGCGGCAGGCGGCGAGAGGGCTGTCACGGTCACCCGGCTTCGCGGCGCTTGCTATCGGGACGCTCTGCATCGGCGTGGGCATCAACACGGCGATGCTCGCGCTGATGGATGCTCTGCTGTTCCGCCCGCCATTTCATGTCTCGGACCCGGCAGACGTCGTGCGAGTACAGTTCCGGCTCGCGGAGGCTCCAGAGCCAGTGCTCGTCGACCGCACGAGCTATCCCGACTTCCTCGACCTGAAGGCAAGCGGCGCGTTCGAGAGGGTCTCGGCTTACAGCACCGGACCGGTTTCCATCGGCTATGGCAGGGACGCCACTCTTGCCGATGCCATGCTCGTCTCGCGCGAGTTCTTCAACGTCCTGAGGCCGCAGCCTCACCTGGGCACTTTCCTTCTGGGCGCGTCCACGCTCGCCGAGGGAGGCGATCGCGCGATCATCTCGTACGGACTTTGGCAGCGACACTTTGGTGGCCAGCCGCGCGCCGTCGGCGCGAGCCTCACGATCGACGGGAGAGCCTACGTGGTTGTCGGGGTCGCACCACGAGGCTTTCAGAGCCTCAGCGCAGAGCCAATCGACGTCTGGCTGCCGCTCGATCACGCCGTCGCCGCCCGTTTGGAGGCCCGTGACTGGCGTGTCGACCGCGACTCCTCCTGGCTCTACGTCGTCGGGCGCCTAGCGCACGGCACCACTCAACGCGTCGCGGAGCAGCGGGCCACCGCCATGTTAAGAAATCAGCAGCGTGATCTCGTCGACGACGACCGTCCGCTGGGCGTCGTGACGAGCTCAATCGTGCCCGGGCGCGGCGCCGATAGATCGCTCGAGAGCAAAGTGTCGTTGTGGCTCTCCGGCGTGTCCGCATTGGTGCTGCTGATTGCCTGCGCCAATGTCTCGAATCTCGTGCTGACGCGAACCATCGCTCGGCGGCGAGAATATTTCGTGAGGCTCACGCTCGGTGCATCGCGCTGGGATCTCGTCCGGCAATCCCTTCTCGACACGTCCCTCGTCGTGATCCCGGGAGCGCTCGGGGCGCTCCTGGTGTCGTTTCTGGCTCGAAACGCCATAGCCGGGTTCCTGGCTGGAGACCTTCCCCTGTCTCGCGACGTCTGGGATGGGCGGACGATGGCCATCATGGCCGGCAGCGTCGCGCTGGCATTCGTGCTGATTTCCGCGGCGTCGCTCTCACAGCTCCGCCCGGCAACCACCGACATGACGTTGGCGGCCGGTGCCACCACCGCGACCAATCCCGGCAAACGGACTCGCCGGACCCTGCTGGCAGTGCAAGCCGGTCTCTGTCTCGCGCTGCTGTTCGTTGCCGGACTTTTCGCAACGAGCCTGCGACGACTGGAGTCACTCGATCTCGGAGTCGATCTCGATCGCACGATTCAGTTGACTTTCGACCTCGCCCCGCCGCGGCTGATCTGGGACGATGCCGCTGACCTGCCGAGCGCCGATGAGACTCGCACGCTCTACGAGCGAGTACGCGACGTCTTGGCGAAGCATCCGAGCATCGAGCGCGCGACGTTGGCAGAAGGATCGCCATACAAGTCTGGAACCGGCGTGGGCCCTGTTACCGCTGAACGAAGCTTCAAAGAGCTGTGGATGTCACGCGGCGAGGTGGGCTACCGAAGCACGGTGGGTGCCGGGTTCTTTGCGACGGTCGGGGCACGTTCGCTTCGGGGCCGCGACTTCAACGAGAGCGACCGCATGGGGAGTCAGCCGGTGGCCATCATCAACGCCCCGCTGGCGAGGTATCTCTGGCCATCCAAGGAGGCGCTCGGACAGTGCATGTGGCTCGACGA
>JBOGIN010001104.1:0-7309 GCA_050742275.1 Vicinamibacteraceae bacterium | reverse complement strand
AGACGGACCCCACGAATTTCTTCACACGCTCTTCAGGGCCCTCCTCGCGCTCGAGCCACGCGCGCGGTGCACCATCGTCGGGTTCCCGCCGATGACTTTCTGGCGTGCTCCGTGCGCTGGTTCACGGGTCGGAGCCCGTCAGCGTTGCGAGAAACGCGACGAGGTCGCGTACGTCGCGAGGCGCCAGCGTCAAACCGAGCGGCGCCATGGCCGATACGGGATCCGTCCGCTGCGCGATGTCAGCCTTCGAAATGCGGCGCTCGGTGGGCGGGTCGCCGACGAGGATCGTGACCTCCGCGTCGGTCTCCTCGTGGAGGATGCCGCCTACCCGCTCGCCGTTCTCCAGCGTGAGGCCCACGAGCCCAAACCCGGGCGCGATGCGGCTGTTCGGCGCGATGAGCGCGTCGAGGAGCTGTTCGGGCGACAGCACGGCGCCAATGTCCGTGAGCTCCGGACCGACGTCGGTGCCCCGGCCGCGGATGGCATGGCAGCGCGTGCACTCGGCTGCCGGGTTTGCGAGAAACAGCCGCCGGCCGCGCCTGGAATCGCCGCCGACGAGCAGCCCATCGCGGAACCCGGCCACGAGCGTGTCTGCCTTCCGCGCTTTCACGTAGGCATCGATCCGGCCAACGAGCGCCGCGGACTCATCCTTCTGCACCGCTTCCAGGAGGTCGATCTGCAGCGCTGGCGCGATCGTGCCAGCGCTCAAGTCATCGACATACGACCCGAGCAAACGGCGGGATTCCGGCGTCTTGAGCGATCCGAGCAGCTCGAGCGCACCCTGCTGCTCCTCAAGGGACCCGCCGCGGACGATCGCGGCAAGGTGCTCCACCTTGGCCGCCGCCGGGATGGGCAGCTCCGGCAGGATGCCGAGCGCCGCGCGACGGACGTCGGGATCCTCGTCTGCCAGGGCGGTCTTCATCAGCTCGTCCATGTTCTCGACCTTCAAGGCGCGCAGCGCCTGCAGCGATGCGAGCCGCACCGCCGCTGAGGGATCGCGCTCGAGCTGAGCGAGGAGCGCCGGCGATGTCGCCTCGATCTCCAACCGGCCCGCCGCCTCGGTGAGCGCAACCCTCATCGTGTCGGACTCACGTGTGGCGTTGCCATTCGATGCGGTGTCCAGGAGTTGCTGGACGGCAAGCCGTGCGGCAGCCAGGCCAGTGGTCTTGCGAGGATTAGCGCCCGACCTGAAGGTCGGGCCTACGTCGGGTGAAGGTAAGGTCGGGCCTACATCGGGTGAAGGCAAGGTCGGGCCCGCACCGGACTCGGCCGACGTGGGGGTCGCACCCAGACCGGGCGCGCGTGTCGCGCCTCCGTCGGACGAAACAGCCGGCGCCGTATCCGAAGACACATCGACGGCGTCGAGATAGAACCCGTCGACGCGGTCCATTGGCGACGGCGACGGCCACACGCCAAGCGCCGCGATGGCTTCTGCCCGAAGCGCCTCGGGACGAGCGTGATCGCTCGCAAACGCCGCGAGCCGCTCGGCGGCCTCGGCTGTGCCGACGCGCAGGTTCGCGTTGATGATCCGGCGCAGCAGCGGCTCGTTACCGAACGTGGTCTTTCCAAGCAGCGCCGCGAGCTCCGGCACGGCCGCCGGAATCGAGCCATCGTCGTTGATGGCCCTCGCGGCGTCGGTCACGATGGCCTCGCTCTGGTCCGTCAGGAACCGGGCCACGGCCCGATGTCGGAGGCGGCGGAGTGCGATCACGGCAGCCGTACGCACCGCCGGCGACACATGCGTCGAGAGGGAACCGAGGGCATCCGTCTCACCGATCGAGGCGAGCGCCAAGCTCCCGGCATGCTGCAAGTAGACATCGCTGCTGGCATTGTCGGCCAGCATCTCGACGAGCGCGTCCATCGCGGGCCGGTGACCGATACGCCCCAGCGCTTCGGCGGCGAAGAACCGGACGCGCGGCGCCGGATCGTTCAGCAACGGCATGAGCGGATCGGCGGCGGGCGTGTACCGAACATCTCCAAGCATCTTTGCCGCTTGGGCCCGGATTTCGCTGTCGTTGTCTTTCAGGAAAGGCACGATGTGCGATGCGTGCCGCGGCTCCCGCCGGGCGAGCTGTGCCACGCCCCACAACCCATGGAGACGCGTGAGCTGATGCGCTGGGTCGCGAGCCGCGTCGACCAGCGGTGCCACCTCACTCCGCCGCACCAGCTCGAATTGGGCCTTCTGCCGCACGCGCATGTCAGCATGTCGGAGCAGCGATCCGACGCTCGCCACGGTTCGGCGCGAGAGATCCTCCAGGAGCAGGCCGCGCACTTCCTTGCGGATCGGCTCCGCCGCGGCGGCCGGGGCGTCCAGCTTCCAGACACGGCCGTTGTTCTTCGAGTCCCAGCCCGTAATCCAGTCCGTCACGTAGAGCGCGCCGTCCGGGCCGATCCTCATGCCGACGACGAGGATGCCGCGCAGGAGGACGCTCTCGGTGTCCATCACGAAACCGGCGCCTTGCTCCTTCAGCGTGAACCCGTAGACGCGCGCGTTGTCCGCCGAGCCCGGAAAGCTCGAGACGAAGAAATGTCGTTGCCACTCATCGGAGAGCGCCGTGCCAGGGTTGTAGACCATCCCTGACGGCCCAGCGTGCCACGGCGCCACGGGCGGGATGATGTGCGAGCTCTGCCCCGCATGGCGCGGCTTGAACATCTGCTCGTCCATCCAGACGTTGTAGCGATTGTTCCGCGAGTCGGTGTACTTGCCGTATTGCCAGTTCGAGCGCCAACCGCTGTCGGAGCCGTACGGGAGATACACGAGGCGCTCGGTCTCACCCTGATGGTCGCCGTCGTTGTCGACGCTGATGAGGTTTCCGTGCTCGTCGAACGCGAACTCCTGGAGGTTGCGAATGCCGGTGGCGAAGACCTCGAAGTTCGACCCGTCGAGCTCGGATCGAAGCACGGCGCCCTGGTTCGGGTACGCCCACGTCCGGCCTGCCTTGTCCACGACATGGAGTCCCATGTCGCCCACTTCCCAGTACAGCCGGCCGTCGGGGCCCACCATCACGCCGGAGATGCCGTGGCCGCCAAACGCGGGATGCGTGTTGTAGCCCTCGCTGATGGTCGTCCGCTGGTCGGCGAGACCATCCTTGTCCGTATCACGCAGCCGGTAGACACCGGGCGGCACCCCAACGATCAAATCGCCTTCATGGTGCAGCACGCCGCCCAGCACGTCCCACACCGGAGTCTCGTTGAACCCCTCGGCCACGGTGTCCGCGGCGTCCGCCAGCCCGTCGTTGTCGGTGTCCCGCAGGCGGATCACGCGCTCCTTCAGCGCCGCCAGATCGCGAATATCCCGCGAGCCGTCTGCGTTGAGATCCTGGATCCATCCATTCTCCTCGCTGCGCTCCGGCGCCATCTCGCGACGATAGAACGCCTCGAGAGCGTCAACGGTCCGAAGCGTATGGACGGTGGCCATCCAGTCTTCGTGCCCGCGGATGTCGAGCGGCATGTTGTTGCGCGAGGTGCTCGTCACGTATGCCGTGCCGGTCGGATCGATGTCGATCGCGACCGGATCGTCGACCAGTTCTTCGGGGGCCCACAACGTCAGCTCGATGCCCGCCGGCAGCTCCACCTTCACGGTCTCGCGCGCCTCGCGCGCGAGGCTGGCCGCCTCCGACCGACTGAGTCGCACGCGAGCCTCGGTCGCCGGCGCTGCCGTGCTCTGCGCCTGCCGGCCGCTCAGCAAGACGGGAACGACGGCCGAAGCCAGGACCACACTCACAAGAAGGCAGGATCGAGACGTCATGGAATTGCCTGCGGATACTATGGGTTAGAAGAAGGGGTTAAGGGATCTAGGGGTCAAGGGATCTAGGGAGGGCAGCTCAAGCGAAAGCGGGTGTACATTGCCGCGACGGTGCAACTTCGGTTCCCCTTTACCCCTTTACCCCTTTACCCTTGACGACCATGAAGCGACAACAGTATTCATCCGGTACGAAATGGGAGCCCATCGTCGGCTACTCGCGGGCGGTTCGCGTCGGCCCGCACGTCTATGTCACCGGCACCACGGCGATCGACCACGCCACCGGCGTCGTCGTGGGGCCCGGCGACGCGTACGTCCAGACATCGCACGTGCTCAAGAACATTATCACGGCGCTGGAAAAGGTCGGCGCGCGACCCGAGCATGTCGTCAGGACGCGCATCTACGTGACCGACATCGATCAGTGGGAAGCGGTCGGCCGCGCCCACGGCGAGGTGTTTGGCGAGATCCTGCCGGCGACGACGATGGTGGAGGTGAGCCAGTTGATCGACCCGCAGCTGCTGGTGGAGATCGAAGCGGACGCGGTGGTGGTGGAGTAGGGACCAAGAGCCCGGCCTTGACACGACATTACACATAACATACAAATTCGAGTGTATGTCGTCGGATGAATATCGGCGCGCGCTCCGGGCCGCTGTGAAAGAGTACGAGCAGCTCGGGGTCGAGCGGCAGCGGATTGACAAGCGTCTCAGCGAGCTGGTCCAAACCATCGGGACGCTTTCCCGTCTTTGCGGGCTCACGCCGACGGTTCCCTGGGGACTCACCGACGCCTGCAGAACAGTGCTGCGAAATGGCGGCGTGCCGATGACTGCGGCGGACGTTCGCGACCGCCTGCAAGCGATCGGCTGCGATCTCTCGTCGTATGCGAACGCGCTGGCCGCCATTCACACAACGCTCAAACGCCTCGCCGAGGCGGGGGAGCTGCGCACCGAGGCCGTTCCACCGCGCAAGGTTGGCTACCTCTGGCAGCGGGCACCCAACAGCACAACGTTGAGCATCGACAACGCGCGGATCATGCGCGAGATCGAACAGAGCTATGGGTTGAAGCGGGCGAAGAGATGATCGAGGACCTCCGCGCACGCCGGCAGTTCTTCGCCGAGGAGATCGCCGCAGTCGCCAACCTGCGGACGCCTGGGCTGGTGGAGGCGCTGGCGGCTCTCGCGCGAGAGAAATTTCTGAGGCCCGGCCCTGGACGGTGCGCGGCGAGGCGGACTTCGCTACGGCGCTCCGGGAATCGTCGCGGCGTGGATCGATGCATTGGCGTTGAAGCGTGGTGACCGTGTGCGTCACGTCGGCGCGGCACTCGGCTATTACTCCGCCCTCATGGCGCACGTCGTCGGTGAATCTGGACGGGTCGTTGCCGTGGAGGTCGATCCTGATCTCGCACGCGAAGCACGTGAGAACCTCGTGTCGATCCGCTCGGTGGACGTGCGCAGCGGTGACGCGACAGGACCGCTGCGCGAGCGCTTTGATGCGATTCTCGTCAGTGCTGGCGTGACGCACCCTCAGATGACCTGGCTCGATGCGCTGGTGCCCGGCGGCCGGATAGCGCTGCCGCTCACGGCAACGATGCCCGCGATGGGCCCGCTCGGTAAGGGTTTTACGGCCCTCTTTACGAAGACGAGCGATGATGCATTCTCGGCGCGCGTGCTCGGGATGACGATGATCTATTCCGGCGTAGGGCTCCGGGACGACGTGCTGAACAAACAGCTCGGTCAAGCGATGATGCGCACGCCGTTTTCGAAACTGGCACACCTGCGTCGGCACGCGCACGAGCCAAAGGCGTCCTGTTGGCTGCACAGCGAAAGGTTCTGCCTCACCCTCGACTGAAAGTGCTGGTGCGCTGGACGACTTGTTTGAAACGAGTATGGCTCGATGTTCGCGCCATGCTGCCGGGCCGTCTCAGACGGAGTGGTGCCGAGCCAGTTGTCCCGCGCCGTGCGCATCACCACGCGCTTCGCGCCTGGTATAACGAGCGGCGTCCATGATTCGCCCGCCCGAAACGTTTGATCCGCTGTGGAATTCGTGCAATAAACATCCGTGCCCGCCGCGCCGCTCACAGCAAGCCGATCCATCGATCGCTGGCGCTGGGTGGCGCCACTTCTCGTCGGCGGCGTCGTCTGGCTGCTGCCGCACCGCGGGTTCACGCCGGAGAGCTGGGGACTCCTGGCGCTGTTCGCGGCCACGGTGTGCGCGCTGATCACGCGCCCAATCGCCTCTGGCGCAGTCGTTCTCCTCGCGATTACCGCTTCGAACCTGCTCGGTCTCGTCTCCATCGAGAACGCGCTCGCAGGGTTCGCGAATACCACGGTATGGCTCATCGTCGCGGCGTTCTTGTTCGCGCGGGGCATTACCCAGACACATCTTGGCGAGCGCATCGCGTATCACGCGATCGGGCGCTTCGGCGGCACCCCGCTCCGTCTCGGCTACTCCATTGTCCTGGCCGACCTCGTGATGGCGCCAATAACGCCGTCGAACACGGCGCGCGCGGGAGGCGTCCTGTTTCCCGTGACATTGAGCGTTGCGCGCGCGTTCGGCTCCGAGCCTGGCCCGACGGCCTCGCGCATGGGCGCGTTTCTCATGAAGACGCTCTATCAGGGCGATCTCGTCGTCTCGGCCATGTTCCTGACCGCCACGGCGCCCAACCCGCTCGTCGCGGAGCTCGCGCGACAGAGCGCTGGAATCCAGATCTCATGGACGATGTGGACGGTCGCGGCGCTGGCGCCGGGTATCGTGGCGCTCATTGTCGTGCCGCTGGTCGTGTACAGCCAGTGCCCGCCGACGTTGCGCGACACGCGGCCGGCGCAGCAGCTGGCCGCCGACCGGCTCCGTGAAATGGGGCCGATGGGGCGGAACGAGCGGGTGATGCTCATGGTCTTCTCGCTCGTGCTCCTGCTCTGGCTGTCTGCCGCGTGGCACGGGATCTCGCCGACCGCCGTCGCGTACCTCGGCCTGGCGCTGCTGCTCGTCACACGCGTGCTCGACTGGCAGGATGTCCTGTCGGAGAAGGGTGGGTGGGATGCGCTGGTATGGTTCGGCGGTCTCATGATGCTCGCGGGGCAGCTGAGCCAGGCCGGTTTGCCCAAAGCGTTCGCCACCGCATCCGCTGGCCTCGTCGGGGGATGGCCGTGGTGGGGAGCGCTCGCGGTGTTGCTCGTGCTGTATCTGTACTCGCACTATGCGTTTGCGAGCCTCGTGGCGCACGCGACGGCGATGTTCCCGGCCTTCTTTGCGGTTGCTCTCGGCCTCGGTGCGCCGCCGCAGCTGGCCGCGCTGAGCCTCGGCTTCTTCTCGAGCCTCAACGCTGCCATCACCCACTATGGCACTGGTCCCGCGCCCATCGTGTTTGGCGCCGGCTATCTCACGCAAGGCCAGTGGTGGCGGATTGGATTCGTGGTCTCGCTCGTGCACCTGGCGATCTGGCTGCCCGTTGGCTTCCTATGGTGGAAGCTCATTGGCCTCTGGTGATGCGGATCTGAGCTTTGTGCTCTTGACCTTTACGTTGCGCCTGTTGCGTTGTTAGCCCTGAGCCGGAATCGGTGGGCTACAGAG
>JBOGIN010001103.1:0-4063 GCA_050742275.1 Vicinamibacteraceae bacterium | reverse complement strand
ATCGAGCGCGGCGACACGGTCGAACGCCGCGCGCGAGGCTCGTCTGGCGTGTCGTTCGTCGCCCGCATACAGCACGACGCGCACGAGCGTGCCCATGTGCGGCTCGTGAAACTCATAGCGGGTGAGCGCGGTCTCCGCTCGTGGCGCCGATGCATGGTCAGCCCCAGCGTCGCCCGACAGGCTGAACGCGAGCGGCGCGGCGCACAGCAGGCGGATCGTTCCAGCACGTCGAGTCACGCCTCCGATTATCCGTCAGGTCGCCCGTGACGCTGCGCCGTCGAACCGTATCGCAGGCGCGCACCGCACCGCCGTGCCGGACGGCAGGAACGAGCAGCGGTAAAAAAATATCGTAATACGATATAATGCCCGCGCATGCCGCGACCGGCCTCCTTCGATTACCGGACCCTCGCCGAGTTCCGCTACCAAATCCGGAGGTTCCTTCATTTCAGCGAGGAGGCCGCGCGTGTCCACGGCCTGAACAGCCAGCAACACCAGCTCTTGCTTGCGCTCAAAGGGCTCCCGGACGAAGTGCGTCCCACCGTCGGCGCGCTGGCGGAGCGGCTCCAATTGCGCCATCACAGTACGGTGGAGCTCCTCGATCGGCTCGCCGACCACGGCTACGTCGCACGCAGATCCGACCCCGAGGATCGCCGCTGCGTCCTGGTGGATCTCACCTTCCAGGGGGAAGCCCTCCTCCGGAAGCTGACCCGGATTCACCACGAGGAGCTGCACAGCGCAGGCCCGCATCTCTTGGAAACGCTGCGAAAACTCATTCAATGAAGAGCGACACCATTTCGACCAGCGCCAGTGCGACGGCGCTGGGCGACTTCACGACCAGCGCCCGCACCTTGACGATCTCGCTGATTGCCATTGGCATCGGCGCGCTGAGTTGCGCGGTGGCCCTCGGTCTTCTCAAGCTCATTACCTTCTTACCAACGCGTTCTTCTTTCAAGCGTTCGATGCTGTCGAGCGCATGCCGGCAGAGCATTCGATGGGAGCCCTCGTGATCGGCGTTCCTGTCGTGGGCGCGCTGGTGATCGGGCTCATGGCGCGGTACGGCTCCGAGCGCATTCGTGGCCACGGGATTCCAGAAGCCATCGAGGCCATCCTCCTCAATGGCAGCCGCGTTCAGCCGAAGCTCGCCATCCTGAAGCCGCTCTCCTCGGCGATCTCGATTGGCTCCGGCGGTCCATTCGGCGCCGAAGGCCCAATCATCATGACAGGCGGCGCCTTCGGCTCGATGACGGCGCAGTGTCTCCATCTCACGAGCGCGGAGCGGAAGACGCTGCTGGTCGCCGGCGCGACGGCTGGCATGTCGGCGACGTTTGGCTCGCCGCTGGCAGCGGCCCTTCTCGCGTTCGAGCTCCTGCTGTTCGAATGGAAGCCGCGCAGCATCGTGCCGGTCGCGCTCGCCAGCATGACCGCCGCCATGCTGCGTCACTATTGGATTGGCCCGACACCGCTCTTCCCGACACCGGCGCACACGCCGTTCATCGGAGCGGGAGGGCTCCTCCTCTGCGTGATTGCCGGCCTGCTCGCCGGCCTGCTCTCGTTCGGGCTCACGGCGTCCGTCTATTTCTTCGAGGACGCGTTCCAGAAGCTCCCCATTCACTGGATGTGGTGGCCAGCCGTTGGCGGGCTGTTCGTGGGCATTGGGGGCGTGCTGTTTCCCGAAGCGCTTGGCGTGGGCTACGAAACGATCGGCGCGTTGCTGCAGGGTGACGTCACATTCCGCGTGCTCCTTGGCGTGTTGATCGTGAAGTGGGCGACCTGGTCGATCGCGCTGGGATCTGGCACGTCCGGCGGCGTCCTGGCGCCGCTCCTGATGATTGGAGGCGCTCTGGGTGGGCTCGAGGCCGCGGCGTTTCCGGGCTATGGCGTCGGCTTCTGGCCGATGTTGAGCATGGCCGCCACGCTGGGGGGAACCATGCGCTCGCCATTCACGGCGATTGTGTTCGCGTTGGAGCTGACCCACGGGTTCGACATGTTGTTTCCGCTCATGATTGCCGTGTTCGTCTCGTACGGATTCACGGTGCTGACCATGAAGCGGTCGATCCTGACGGAGAAGGTCAGCCGTCGAGGATTCCACCTCAGCCGCGAGTACGCCGTCGATCCGCTGGAGATCATTTTCGTGCGAGGTCATGCGCACCAACCTGGTGGTGTTGCCGTTGGCGCTCAACGCCGAAGACCTGGCGATCTCGTTCCGGGCCACCGACACCTCCACGCAACGGTTGTTCCCGGTCGTCGACGGGAGCGGACGGTTGGCGGGGATCATCACGGCAAAGCGCGTCCAGCAGGTGCTCGACGAGCGTCCCGAGGACGGGGTCTCGATGTGGCTCAACCGGACGCCCGTGAGCGCCTTTCCGGACGAGCCCCTCCGCGCCGTGGTCAACCGCATGGCGGAGCACGGGCTGACACGGCTGCCGGTCGTCGCCTCGGACGATCCCACGCGGCTGTTCGGCATGATCTCGCTGCGCGACCTTTTGCAGGCCCGCGCGCGGAATCTCATGGAGGAACGCCATCGCGAGCGCATGCTGCGGGTGCGCCTGCTGGGTGGTGGGGCCGGTGCGCGTCGACGGCTTTCAAGGCCTGCGACCGGCGAACGTGCGGACGAAGGAGCCGAGTCCCGCCAGTTCCCATAGGATCGATATGGCAGGACTATCGCGAGGTGCGCGTATGAGGGGGCGAAACGACGTGGACATCTGGACGCTGGGCGATCTCTGCACACCATGGTGCGTGCACGTGGTCGTGACGCTCAGGATCGCCGACCACATCGCCAAGGGGGCAGCGCGGATCGATGACCTGGCCGCGGCGGCGGGTGTTCATGGCGAGTCCCTCTATCGCGTGCTGCGACATCTCGTGGCCAAGGGCCTGTTCGAAGAGCCGGCGGTTGGACGCTTCGCGCTGAACGAGCCGGCGCGTGCATTGCTGGATGCGCCGGTTCAGCTCGGCTTCGATCTGGACGCGTTCGGCGGGCGGATGGCCCACGCGTGGGGCACGCTTTTAGGTGCAGTGCGGACCGGCGGCCCTGCCTATCACGAAAGGTTCGGGCGTCCATTCTGGGAGGATCTCCAGGCTCATCCAGATATTGCCGAGCGCTTCGATGCCCTCATGGGCCCTGCCGGACATGGCACACCCGATCCGGACGTACTGATCAGTGGAGACTGGGCGTCGGTGAAGACGGTCGTCGATGTTGGTGGTGGTACCGGCGCGCTGCTGGCGGAGGTTCTCCGCGCGCGCCCGGCACTGCGGGGAATTCTGGTCGACCTTCCGTCGACCGTGGCACGTGCCGGCGAGACGTTTCGCGCCGCCAGCGTTGCCGACCGCGTCACGACGGTTGGGCAGAGCTTCTTCGATCTGCTGCCATCTGGCGCCGATCTCTATCTGCTCAAGAATGTGCTGGCCGATTGGCCCGACCGCGAGGCGTGTATGCTCCTGAAACGGTGCGCAGAGGCAGCGCGTCCAGACGGGCGTCTCGTAGTGCTGAGCGGCGTCTCACCCGACGAGGGTGATCTGTCACCAGAGCTGCTGATGATGGTGCTGGTTGGCGGGAAGGAGCGAACGCTGAGCCAGTTCCGCGACCTGGCTCGCGAGGCCCGGCTGGACGTGCACGCTGCCGAACGCCGGCCGTCCGGTCGCTACGTCGTCGAGTGCCGGCCATCCGGTTCGTAGCCTAGGAACCTGTCTCCGAAGCTTCCAGTAGGCTACTCGCATCAACTTGACTCCACCGTTCCACGCACCGGCCCTCCGCGAACTTCAGAATGGTGATTCCTGGTAGATGGATCGATTTCCCTGTTGCCGCCAGGCCCTGGAACTCGCCCGCGTGCGTCGCCTTGATGACAAAGCGACACGCAACCCTGTCGTCCGCGGCAAAGACATCCTCGAAGATAATGTGTGACCCAGGGAATGCTGACCAGAAACCTTCGTAGAACTGTCGGATGCCGCGCAGGCCTGGCAGCACGTTAGCGTACCCGTGGAGCACCGCATTGAAGCTGTAGAGGCGGAGGTAGCCTTCGAAGTCGCCGCGGTTCCAGCGTACTCTGGCCTCCTCGAGGACGCCAAT
>JBOGIN010001102.1:0-3015 GCA_050742275.1 Vicinamibacteraceae bacterium | reverse complement strand
GGGTAGAAATCCCGAAGGAGATATCCATGAAGGCACGGTGGCTACTTTCGGTCGGCGCCGTGGCGGTCACGCTCGCGTTGGCCGGAACCGACGTGGTTCAGGCCGATCAGGCCAGGCCCCGAAACTCCGAAGCAGCGGGCAGGTCGTCTGGTGGCAGCTCTTCGCGAGGGGGCGGTGGTGGTAGCAGTGTCGCCCCGCGCGGTGGTGGCAGCAGCGGGGGCGGCAGCAGCGCACGCTCCGAGCCGAGCCGGCCGCGGTCGGCAGCTCCGCGCAGGGACTCCGGTGCGGAAACGAGCGTCGGTACAGCACGGCGCCGGGCACCAGAATACTCCCGGCCGAGCACAGGTCGAGCGGTGGTCGGCCACGCTGTTTCGCGGGGCAACGTCCCGGGAGGCGGCGGCTCGACGATCATCGTGCGGCCGCGATCCTACTACCCGTGGGGCCTTGGTTGGGGTGGCGGCTATTTCTATGATCCGTTCTGGTGGGATGCCGGCTACTGGGATCCGTTTTGGGGACCCTCCTGGGGTGGTTACTTGGGCCACGGCTGGGGACCTGGCTATTGGGGTGGCCGTGGTTCCTACGGTGGATACGGTGGATACCGCGACTACGAGCGTGAGGACCGTGGCGCGCTGCGGCTCAAGATGAAGCCACGCGAAGCGGAGATTTTCGTCGAGGGTGATTTCGTTGGTCAAGTCGACGATTACGACGGCGCCTTCCAGCGATTGCGCTTACCGCCAGGGCGGCACCGCATTCAGGTTCGCGCAGAGGGGTACGAGCCACTCGAGTTCAGCGTGCTCATCGTGCGCGACCAAACCGTCACCTACCGCGGTGACTTGAGAGAAAGATAAAGGTTCGAGGTTCGCGGTAAGTGTTGAGAGATGTAGCGAGGGTCTTCACGTCCCTCGCTACGCGCTTCGGGCCCTCGTTCGCGCGGCCTGATGGCCGCGCGACCGGCTTGACGAGTGGCGCTCTCACCTCGCGCCTCGTCTCGTGAGCCTGCCCATCACAAAGTAGAGCGGGATCCCCAGGCTGATGATCGCGACGCCCGCCAGCGACTCCCACGGCGCGCGCCAAATCGCATTGATCACCGCGGCGGCGCTGACGATCACGAAGAGCGCCGGCGCGACGGGATATCCCCACGCGCTGAAGGGCCGCGGCGCCTGCGCGGCGCGCCGGCGGAGCACGAACAGGCCGAACACGGCGATGCCGGAAAACAACATGATGGCAAAGCCGGTATAGGTGAGGAGCTGCTGGAACGTGCCCGACAGCACGAGCAGTCCGCTCCACACGCCTTGTGCCGCAATTGAAAACGCCGGCGTGCGGCGCGTGGGATGCACTCGTGCCGCCGCTGGGATGAACAGGCCGTCGCGCGCCATGGCGAAATAGACGCGCGGTCCCGCAAAGACCATGGCGCTAATCGTCCCGGTCATGATGAAGAGCGACACGATCGTGAGGAGGTCGCCGACTCTCGGTCCAAAGAGCGCGTCGGCGGCAACATCGACCACGCGGCCGCTCTGGTTGACCAACTCCGCCAACGACGAGACCGGGAGCGCATAGAGATAGCCGACGTTCATCAGCGCGTAGAGCACCACCACCGCCAGCGTGCCAATTGCGAGCGCTTTCGGGACGTTCCGCTCCGGGTCTCTGATCTCCTCTGCGATGTACGAGGCGGCATTCCACCCGGAGTAGGCAAACATCACCGGAATCAGGGCCAGCAGCATCCCGGACGCGGCAGGCGTCGTGTCCGCCGCGAAATGTTCGACCGAGCCGGCGCCAAACGTCAATCCGCACGCCACGAACGCCACGAGCGCCAGGACCTTCGCCAGCGCCAGCAGGTTCTGCACGACGCGGCCGGGCCCGATACCCAGGATGTGAACGACCGTCAACCCGACGATGGCGGTGAGCGCCACCAAGGCTTGCGGCGATACGGTCAGGGTCACGATTCCCAGCGGCACAGTGAACCAGGGAGTCGTGTCGCCGGCGAGCGGGAGGAAGCGCCCGAGATATGCGGCCAGGCCAACGGCGGCAACGGCGATCGCGCCGGAAAAGCCCGCCACGAACGACGTCCATCCGGTCAGAAAGGCGGCAAGCGGGCCGAACGCCTCACGAAGGTACACATACTCGCCCCCCGCGCGTGGCTTCAGCGCCGCCAGCTCCGCGTACGCCATCGCACCGGCGAGCGCAAGCAACCCGCCACCGACCCACACCGCGAGAATCCCCATCGGGTGTGGCACCATGACCGCCACGACCGCCGGCACGAACAGGATGCCACTGCCGATCACGTTCGAGACGACGACCGCCGCCGCGTCGTACGGCCCGAGACGCCGCTCGAGCACACTCGCTTCCTGAGGCGATGGCGTGAAGGAGGGTGATTGGCGATGCACAGCGTGGCGCGTGGAATGAGGTCGGGTGTGGGACGTCGTCATGAAGACGCGGGCGTGAGCAGTTGCCGTTGGATCGTGAACTCGGCGACTCTCTGCCACTGCTGCGCACGAAACTTCGCGAACACCTCGACCCTCATGTCGCGAAATTGGCTGTGCTGGAACATCTGCCCCGGCTGCTGGTCGCCCGTGTAGCCCTTCTGCGCCCGCAGCGTGAAGGCCTCCGTCGATCGGCCAGGCGCGAGGGGATCGGGCTGGACGCTGCGGATGAACCCGGAGCCGCGGTCGTCGTGCGGATCGTCGGCAATCCGAAACACGGCATTGAGTTGCAGCGTGTCGAGGTCCTCGGGTCCGACGTTCTTCAGGCGGAACGAGATCGCGGGGACGATCTTGTTCTGCCCTCCCTCTGGCGGCACGGACATGAAGCCCGTCGTGACGCTGGTCACCTCGATCGATTTCGTGAGATCCTGCTCAGCCCCACACGCTCCCGTGCCGACGACAACGATGGTGACGAGCGCTGCGATGAGCCATCGCGCGGGTAGCGGCCAGCGGACTCGCTTTCGCATGGCAGCATTATGGATCAAAGAAGGCGTCAGGGATCAGGGGTCAGGGGTCAGCAGGCGTCAGGCCTGAT
>JBOGIN010001101.1:0-6489 GCA_050742275.1 Vicinamibacteraceae bacterium | reverse complement strand
GTCCTCCGCCATCAGCTTCTGGAGACCGGCGCCCAGCTTCTCCTGATCGGCCTTCGTCTTCGGCTCGATGGCCAGCGAGATGACCGGCTCGGGGAAGTCCATCGACTCGAGCACGACCGGGCGCTTCTCGTCGCAGATCGTGTCGCCCGTGCCGACGCTCTTCAGCCCGACCGCCGCCGCGATGTCGCCGGCGTAGACTTCCTTGATCTCTTCGCGCTTGTTGGCGTGCATCTTCAGCAGCCGGCCGAGGCGCTCGGACTTCTGCTTGGTGGCGTTGTAGGCCATCGAGCCGGACGTCATGACCCCCGAGTACACGCGGATGAACGTCAGCTGCCCGACGAACGGGTCCGTCATGATCTTGAACGCGAGGGCCGCAAACGGCGCGTCGTCAGAGGATCGCCGCTCGACGATGGCCTCGTCGCCGTCCTTCCGCGCCTCGACGCCTTCGATCGGAGGAACGTCGACAGGGGAGGGCAGGTAGTCGACCACGGCGTCGAGCAACGGCTGCACGCCCTTGTTCTTGAATGCCGCGCCGCAGATCACGGGCACGAACACGGCCGCGCTCTTCTTGTGAACCGACTCGAACGTCCGCTTGCGCAAGGCGGCGCGGATCTCCTCTTCGCCAATGGCCTCGCCGGCCAGGTACTTCTCGAGGATCTTGTCGTCGACCTCGCTCACCTTCTCGATGAGCTGCTCCCGATAGCGCGCCGCCTCCCCCTGCAGCTCCGCCGGAATCTCCTGCTCGCGCGACTCGGCGCCAATCGTCTCGTCCAACCAGACGACGGCCTTCATCCGCACGAGATCCACGATGCCGACGAACTTGTCCTCGCTGCCGATCGGCAACTGGATCACGACGGGATTCCCCTGCAGCCGGCTCGCGATCTGCTCGACGGTCCGGGTGAAGTTCGCCCCGATGCGATCCATCTTGTTGACGAAGCAGATCCGCGGGACGCGGTACTTGTCCGCCTGGCGCCAGACCGTCTCCGACTGCGGCTCCACGCCAGCGACCGCATCGAACACCGCGATGGCGCCATCCAGCACACGAAGCGAGCGCTCCACCTCCGCGGTGAAATCCACGTGGCCAGGCGTGTCGATGATGTTGATGCGATGGTCGCGCCAGAAGCAGGTGGTGGCAGCGGACGTGATCGTAATGCCGCGCTCTTGTTCCTGCTCCATCCAATCCATCACCGCGGTGCCCTCGTGCACCTCACCTATCTTGTAGGTGATCCCGGTGTAGTACAGGACGCGCTCGGTCGTCGTCGTCTTCCCGGCATCGATGTGCGCCATGATGCCGATGTTGCGCGTTCTGTTCAGTGGTACCGTTCGCGGCATAATCTCGCTTCACGTAGCGCGGGGCCCCTTTCGACAAGCTCAGGACCCCGCCTCGCGCTTTTGGCCCGCTCGCACGCGCGGCCTGAAGGCCGCGCGCTACGTCCTCCAATTTCGGCGTTACCAGCGATAGTGGGCAAAGGCCTTGTTCGCCTCCGCCATGCGGTGCGTGTCCTCTCGCTTCTTCACCGCCCCGCCACGCAAGTTCGACGCATCGAGCAGCTCGTTGGCGAGCCGTTCCTCCATCGTCTTCCCGTCACCACGCGCCCGCGCATATCCCACCAGCCAGCGGATCGCCAGCGACAGGCGGCGGTTCGGGTTCACCTCCACGGGCACCTGATAGTTCGACCCGCCGACGCGCCTCGACTTCACCTCGACGCTCGGCTTGACGTTGTCCACCGCTTTCTTGAACACCTTGATCGGCTCGTCGCCGGTCTTGTCCCGGATCATGTCGAAGCTACGATAGAGAATCCGCTCGGCGACGCTCCGCTTCCCGTCCTTCATGACAACAGCGATGAACTTGGTCACCAACGTGCTGTTGTACAGCGCGTCCGGCGCCAGTTCGCGTCGCGTGATTTCTCGTCTCCGTGGCATAGACTTCTCAAGTTCTTGGTTAGGCCTTGGGTCGCTTCGCTCCGTACTTCGACCGTCCCTGCTTGCGGTTGGCAACGCCCGTCGCATCCAGCGTGCCGCGCACGACGTGATACCGCACACCCGGCAGGTCCTTGACACGACCGCCGCGCACGAGGACCAACGAGTGCTCCTGCAGGTTGTGTCCAACGCCGGGAATGTAGGTGGTGACCTCGATGCCGTGCGTCAACCGTACGCGCGCAACCTTCCGCAGCGCCGAGTTCGGCTTCTTGGGCGTCTGCGTGAAGACGCGGACGCAGACGCCACGCTTCTGCGGACAGCCCTGCAGGGCGGGACTCTTCGTCTTGACCTGCATTCTCTCGCGGCCCTGGCGGACCAGTTGGCTTATCGTGGGCACAATGACTCCAGACACACCCACAGCGACGAGCTTTCGTGTCGCTGACCAAACGCGCCGAGCCTAGAAGCTACTCCCCAGCAGCTTGGCACTCGGAGCTCATTCCCCTATTCGCGATGTCGTCGTCGAGGCGAACCGACCGTCTCGGCTCGTACAGGCGGGCCTTCGTCTCGCCCTGGCGAGGCGACCTCCCGGCGCTCGGAGCCAGATAGGGTGTCCTGACTCCTATAGAACCTGACGAGTCTAGCACTAACCTTTCGGTCTTGTAAATAACCCTGGATCGACCTTTGCGTTGACAATCACTGTCTGGACCGTCGCGGCCGGCCCCGGCTTGCCGTCGATGGTGCTCGTCACCTTGAAGGGGACGGTGTAGCCGTCCACCGCCCGAAAGTCATCGAAGCGCTGCTCGATCGCCGCGGGCGTCCCGGAGGGCCCCAGGCCGCGATAGCTCATGTTCAGGATCCGGCCGGTCGTGCCGTCGATCCCGAGCGTGACCGTGTTGTCGTTGCGCGTCACCTCGACAAGCTGAACCGTGGTCTTGCCAATCGTGCCCTTCCCCGTGTGAACGGCCTTGAAGCCCGGGCGGCCCCGCGCGACGAGAATGAGCAACGGGTCGTACCACGCCTCCCTTTCGACCATGACGCGCTGGCTCTCTGGCAGCGGCATCGTGCCCTGCGGCCCCTTGAGGAAGGACGCCTCAGGCGTCACCACGATGGCCGTGGTGCCCACGGCGCTCGTCAGCTCCTGATGAACCTTGTCGGGCAGCACGACGGTCAGCCGCGCTTTGACCGACTGGCCCTGCGGCATCTGCATGGTCGCGGTCTGCTGGTAGCTGGTCAGCTCACGCAGCTTCTGAAGGCCGCCTACGGCGTCGGTCGCCTTGTCCAGCATCGCGTTTGCGGCCATGAAGGCTGCGGGCGACATGGGCGCGTCCTTCTTGGAAGCGCCAGCGGCGCCCGGCGCGTCCGAGCCGCCATCGGCCTGGCCGGTCTGCGGCTGGCCCCCGGGCGGCGGCGGAATGCTGATGTCGAGCGCGCGGACCGTGCCGAAGGCATCGAGCTTCTTGTCGTACCCTTCCCCCGTGCCCACAATGACAATCGAGAACCGGTCTGGGTGGATGTACCTCTGCGCCACCGCTCGAACCTGGGCGGTAGTCACCTTCTCGACTTCGGCGCGATAGCGATCCAGCCAGTCGAGCGGCACGTCGTAGTACTCGAAGTCGAGCTGACGGTTGAGCACCTGTCCCACGGTCGCGAACTGAAAGACGAACGAGTTGAGGATCGCCGCCTTCCCGCGCGCCACTTCCTCATCGGTCGGCGGCGTGGCGGCGCCAATCGCCCGCGCCTCGGCGAGCAGGGCATCGATGCCCGCCCCCGTCGTTTCCGTCCTCGTCGTCATGAACATCGAGAACGGCTCGACGCGAACGAAGCTCGAGCCGACGGAGCCGGAAACCGCGTAGGCAAGGCCCTTGGCCGAGCGCACGTTGGAGAAGAGACGCGACGCAAAGCTGCCGCCAAGCACCTCGTTCAGCACCGCCACCGGGAAAAAATCGGGATCGCCGGTTCTGAGCTCACCCTGATGCCCGATGGTGATGCTGGATTGGTTCACGTCCTTCTTGAGCGCCTGGTAGACGCCTGGACGGGCGGCGTCCGGCGGCGGCGGAAACTCTTTCTCGAGCGGGGGGGGCTCAGGCCCCTTGGGCCAGTCCCCGAAGATCTTCTTCACGAGCGCCGTCGCCTCCGCGACCGTGATATCACCCCAGATGCCGAGGACGATGCGGTTGGGGTGAAAGTACTTCTTGTGCCACGCGACCAGATCGTCGCGCGTGATGTTGGCAATCGTCTGATAGGTAGGGATCCGCGCGTACGGCGAGTCTTTGCCGTACAGCACCTTGTCGAACTCGCGCGAGAGGATGTCGTTCGGATCGTCGTTCTGGCGCGCGATGGAGGCGTTCTGGCCCTGAGCCTCCACGTGGAGGCGTCCGGCGTCGAACGCCGGCCGGCGCAGCACATCGGCAAACACCTGGAGCACCTCCGGGAAGTCCTCCTCGAGCGCGCTGACCGACGCACGCCCGACATCGAGACCGATGCTGGTCTCCACCGACGCGGCCTTGTTCTCCAGAAACTCGTCGAGCTCGTCGGGCGGCAGCGACGTCGTGCCGCCGGCGCGCAACATGGCGCCGGTCACGCTTGCGAGGCCAACGTCGTCGGCAGGCTCGACCAGCGACCCCGTGCGGATTCGAGCGCTCGCGTTCACCAGCGGCAGCTCGTGGTCCTCGATGACCATGAGGACCAGGCCATTTGGCAGCACCACGCGCTCCGGTGTGGGAATGTCAACGGCGGGGAGCGGCGGATAGTCGAGATCTCCCGCTCTCTTCACCTGTGCCAGCGCCGGTACCACGGACAGGAGACTCGCAACAAGTAGTCCGACGAGCAGGCGCGATCGCATGGCCAGCATACTCATGACTCAGAGCTCACCACTCACATCCCCGTCTTCGTTTCCGTCTCGGCGCCTTCCGTGACGATCTGACCGACGGTCCGGTTCGTATCTTTGAACACCGCGCTGGCCACACGCTTGATGTCCGCCTTGGTCACCTTCTCCACGCGATCGACGTAGCGAAACATCTCGCGCCAATCACCGAACAGCGTCTGGTACGCTGCGAGCTGCCCGGCCAGCCCGGAATTACTGTTGAGCGAGCGAACGAGATCGGCGCGCCAGCGCGTCTTGAACCGCTCCAGCTCCTCGTCTGTGACCTCTTTGGTCTTGATCTTCTCGATCTCCGCCCTGAGCGCCCCTTGCACCTTCTCCCCCGGCACGCCGACGGCGCTCACGATGTAAAACGTGAAGAGATTCGAGTACTTTGCCCCAGGAAACCCGCCGAACGCCTGCGCCCCGACGGCAACCTTCTGGTCTCGCACGAGGCTCTTGTACAAGCGCGACGTGCGGCCGCGACCAAGAATGTCGGCGAGCGCGTCATAAATTGGCTCGTCCGGATCGGTTCCGGCCGGCTTGTGATAGCCCTCGAGATAGAACGGCTGTGAGCGATCGCGCAGCGTGAGGACCAGCTCGGCGGTCTGCTCCGGCTCCACCGTTCGCACGGGAGGCGGCTTGGGTCCAGCGGGAACTCGCTCGAAGTACTTGTCGAGGGTCGGGACAATCTCGGCTGCCTTGATGTTGCCCACGATGACCGTCACCATGTTCGCGGGCCGGTAGTACTTCTGGTAGAACGCCTCCGCGTCGGTCAACGTGAACGTCTGAAGGTCGCTCATGTAGCCGATGACGGGCTGGTGATATGGGTGTGCGCTGAACGCCGCACCTATGAACTTCTCGACCAGCCTTCCAATCGGCTGGCTGTCGGTGCGCAGCCGCCGCTCCTCCATGACCACATCGCGCTCTTTGTAGAACTCGCGGAATACGGGCCGCTGGAACCGCTCCGATTCCAGGTAGGCAAAGAGCTCGACCTTGTTGGCCGGCAGAGAATAGAAATAGACGGTCGAGTCCGCACCGGTGCCCGCATTGAGCCCGACACCTCCCTCGCGCTCGATGATTTCGCCAAAGGCGTTCGGCACGACGTAGCGATCGGCCCCGGCCTGCTTCTCCTCGAACACCTTCCTGAGCTTGTCGACTTCGGCCTTGTCCGGATCGCGCGCGAGCCGTGCCGTCTGGTAGGCCCGATACGCCTTCTCCATCTCTTCGATGGCGACCCGCTCCTTCTCGTAGTCCGTCGTTCCAATGTTGGGCGTGCCTTTGAACGCCATGTGCTCGAACATGTGGGCGAGCCCGGTGATCCCCGGGACCTCCTGCGCCGACCCCACGTCCGCTTGCGTTGCAAAGGAGAACACCGGCGCCGTGTCGGGGCGCTCGACAATGATGAACGTCCAGCCGTTCTTCAACGTGTGAACGGTCGTCCGCTTCTCGAACTCCGCGAGGCTCTGGGCCTCCACCGTGGCCGTTCCCGCCAGCGCGAGGGCAACGGCTAGCGCCAGGAGCACTCGTGACCAACAGTGCATCATGGAGAATCCTCTACCGTAGCAGCACAACTATACCAGGGGCACGCGCGGCATGTCCCACACGAAATACCGCTCTGAACAGGAAGGGACGAAATCGGGTCTATGAAAGATCCGTAGCGCGCGGTCTTTAGACCGCGCGTGCGCGGGTCTGGACCACCGTGCGAG
>JBOGIN010001100.1:0-2446 GCA_050742275.1 Vicinamibacteraceae bacterium | reverse complement strand
CTCGACTTCCTGAACATGGGCGGCGGCTTCAGCAGCCGCATGAGCCCCGAGCTTGCGGCGCAGTTCCCCGCACCGCCCTCCCGCTTCGACGACTATGCGGCAGCCGTCGGCGGTTCCATGGCCGAGGCGTACGGTGCGGAGGGGCCGACGCTCATTCTCGAGCCTGGAATGGGCGTGCTCGCCGACACGATGACCCTGGCCACGCGGGTGCAGGTGGTCAAGCGCCTCCACGGTCGCAACCTCGCCGTGGTCGACGGCTCGATCTTCAACGTCAAGCCGCTGCGGGGCGGCGTGAACCTTCCACTCACCGTGCTGCCTGCTTCCTCGATCTCGGACGCGCGCGTCACGGGCATGGTCGATGTCGTCGGACACACCTGTATGGAGATCGATGTGCTGCATACGGGCTATCCGGGAACGATCGCAGAGGGGGACTGGGTGTTGGTCGAGAACGTCGGCGCGTATAGCAATGTCTTGAACGCGCCCTTCATCCAGGGGACTCCCGCCATCGTGGAGCGTTGTGGCGACGACGTGCGCCTGCTCCGTCGCAGCTCTACGCTGGCCGATCTGCTCGCGACCTATTCGGTGGACGCATGAACCTCCTCTTTTCCTGCATCGGGAAGCGCGGCTACATCGCGGACTTCTTCCGGCGGCACCTCGCTCCGGGCGATCGGATCATCGGGACCGGGAACACCCATTGGACGCCGGGCTTTCGCGCCTGTGACGCCGCCTTCTTGATGCCGGATATCGTCGACGAGCGGTACGTGCCCGAGGTGCTCGCCCTCTGTGAGCGTGAGCAGATCGACGCCCTGCTCTCGTTCTCGGATCCCGATGTCTACCGTTTGTCGCAGGTTCGCCCGCTGCTCGAATCGCGCGGTGTAGTGCCGCTCATCCCTGCCCCTGAGGTAGCCGAGATCGCGTACGACAAGTACCACACGTTTCAATTCCTCTCCGCGAACGGGATCGTGACGCCCAGAACGGCGCTGACGATGGCCGACGCGCGAGACTTCGCCTTCCCGGTGTACGTCAAGCCACGACGAGGCTCCGGAAGCCGTGACACGTTCCTCGCCCGGGACCAGCGGGAGCTCGACGCGTTCTTCAACTACGCGCCGGACATGATCATTCAGGAGCGCGCGTCCGGCGACGAGTTCGACATCGAGGGCTGCGGCAACCTGGATGGTGTGCCCTTGGCACTCTGCACATGGCGCAAGCTGCAATCGCGCCACGGTGAGACCGAGGCGGCGCAAACGTTTCGCGATCCGGCCGTCTTGGACTTCGCCGTTCGATTGGCTCGACTGCTCCGTGTCGCCGGCCCCATGGACATCGATCTCATCCGCGCGGACGACGCGTTCATCGTCCTCGAGGTGAATGCGAGGTTCGGCGGCGGATATCCCGTGTCCCATCTGGCAGGCGCCGATTTTCCTCGGATCCTGGTCGACGTGATCAAGGGCAAATGCCCCGCGCTGGATCTCTCCTTTGCTGCAGACGTGGTCATGATGAAACAACTGGAGATCATTGGCGGCGCTCGAGAGCGCTTTTTCGCGCGGGACCTGAGAGTGCTCGGCCAAGACGTCGAGATGGCCAGGGTCGGGCGAGAATAGCGATGGCCGAGCGAACGACGGAATTCGCCGTGCATGCGTCACAGGAGGAGATCCTGCGTGATCTCAATCGTCTGCTGGCGCGCGCGGAGCCGGAACCGACGAAGGGCCACACCCCTACGCCGCAACGGCCGATGGTCTTCATCGTGGGCGCACCCCGGAGTGGCACGACGTTGACGCTCCAGTGGCTCGCCGCCTCCGGTCGCTTCGCCTATCCCAGCAATCTCCTTGCCCGCTTCTTCGCGGCGCCGTACATCGGCAGTCGAATCCAGCAGCTCCTCACGGATCCGGCGATGGACTATCACGACGAGCTACGATCAGCCACGCGGGAGGGTTGCGAGTGGGTGTCCGACCTCGGCAAGACGCGCGGTCTGCTGCAGCCGCACGAGTTCTCGTACTATTGGCGCCGCTTCTTTCCCATCGATCAGGCGCGGAAACTGACCGATGCGGAGCTGGAGGCGTCGGATCCTGCAGGGTTCGCCGCCGGTTGGGCGTCCATCGAAGCGGCGTTCGACAAGCCAGTCGCAGCCAAGGGCATCCTGCTCCAATACAATCTGCTGAATCTTGCGGAGTGGCTGCCGAAGGCGATTTTCGTCCATACGCGACGTGAGCCGATCCACAACATACAGTCCCTTCTGAGCGCGCGCCAGCGGGTCTACGGAACGCCAACGGCGTGGTTTTCGGTCCGGCCTCCGGAGTTCGAGTGGCTGCAGCACGAAGACCCTTACACGCAAGTCGCGGGGCAGGTGCTCTTCACCAACGAATCGATCACACGCGAGCTCGCCGTTCTGCCCAGACATAGAGCCATGCAGATCGACTACGAGGCGTTCTGCCGAGAGCCCGGCGAGGTA
>JBOGIN010001099.1:0-7777 GCA_050742275.1 Vicinamibacteraceae bacterium | reverse complement strand
GGGGAGACCGTAGGTTTGCTCACCGCGAAAGGTGTTGCGCGAGATCGAGACCGTCAGCCCTCCCGTGCCGCCGTCGTGAGGCTGCCCGTGCATGTCGAAGTGCTGGTCCCACACCCAGAACGGGATGCCGTGCCATTCGTAGCGGTAGTCGTGGCCGCCCTGCAGCACGAAGTTGCCGTAGGCGCGATAGCCGGTCTCCGGCCGACCGTCGCACGAGATCGCATGCCGGTTGTAATCGAATGTGTTGCGATCGATCAGCGGGTAGGCGCCCTTCCTCACGTTGACGCCATAGCCGTTCCCCGCCGCCTGGTTGTGGTGAAAGTAGTTGCGCGTGATGCGCGCGATCTCGGGGTTCTGCGGAGTGCCGGCCCCTTCGATAAAAACGCCGGCCCTGGTCCAATTGAAGAACTCGCTTCGGTCCACTTGCACGCGGGTGACCGGGCCCTCGACGGTAATCGCCACCACGTCGTGCTGCTTCGCCGTCGTTCCCGAGGGCCCTTCGAACTGCAGCCCGGTCACGCGCGCACCGTCACCAAGCCTGAACGCGGAGCGGCGGGGGGCTTCGGGATCACTGTCGAGCGCCCTCGTGTACAGCACCGGGCCGGGCAAGAGCGCGCTGCGCCCGCCCGCGAGGGTGACGCCGGGCGGGAGTTCGATCTCCTGCGGCACGCCGTCTGGGGGATCTAGATTGATCGCCTCGACGCCAATCCACACCACGTCGCCCGGTTGGGCCGCTGCGAGCTTCTCCCTGAGATCGTCGAGCCCGCCAATCACGACCGCCGTAGCCTCCTGTCGCCGCACCGGCTCCTCCCAGCTAGGGCCTGGACCATCCTGGCCTGCGGCGCTTGCGACGAGCCCGGCGGTAAGGGCTGCCGCCACATACATGGTTCTGCGGGTCATGTTCACTCCCGACGGCAAACGGCTCTACGCCGACGCACGCGGAGCCGGACCAGCTGGCGAACCCCTTCATCGTGAAGAGCCGGCAGCCGATCGTCCGTCAATTGAGGAACACGACAAAAGGCAGGGGCAGACGCCAGCTACTCATGCCCTGAGACTTTTTAACAGTAGTCGAAAGAACAGCCGACAGGAACGGAGCGAACGCGCGTGATGGACAGACAGTAACAGCGTTCTGTCGTACAATTCCATCATGCCGGAAGAACGGCTCACTCGCGATCGCATCATTGAAGCTCTGCGTGACATGCCTCCCGAGGCGACCATTGATGACGCGATCGAGCGTCTCGTGTTCCTCGCGAAAATCGAGGCTGGTCTCCATGAGCTCGATGCGGGCAATGGCATCCCGCACGATGAAGCCAAGCGGCGCCTTGGGCTGTGACCCGCGTCACCCGGCTCCGCTCGGAAACAGTTGAGATCGCCACCGTCTTCAGAGGATCCCGGTCGTTCCCCACGCTGCTCTAAGGATGGACGCGCGCACGAGACGGCGGCAATCCCACATGCAGATCTGATCGCACGTCTCCGACCCCACGCACTGAACGGGCCAACGCAATGGCGCGACGTGCTTCGGCGACCAAGGCGCCACGACCCGACAGGTGAATCACACCGCGGCTCCCGCGCTTGGATCACGCGCGTTCGGGATCTCCCCAGCCAAGGAGCATCAAGGCGTCCCGAATCACCGATGCTCGGCGCATCGCGCTCTTGATGTCTGGCCACTGCTCCCGCGCCAACAGCCGCTCGGCCTTTGCGAATTCGAGTATGACGCCGTCTGCGAACCACTCGATGCGACACGTCGCCATTGCCTGCAGCCCCCGGAGCCGCCACAGAATGACGTCGGATGCGAGTGGCGCAGATCCGTCGAATGCTGCCGTCATTGACATGACGCCTCCCTTCGCTGAATCGTCCTCGTGATACGTAGCAATAGATGTGCCCCCGTCAGCGACATGCCATACGGCACCCCTCATTGACGCGTGCGTTCGCGCTCACGCCGCATCGAGTGGTGGTCGGGAGTCAACAGCCTGGATCGCTCATTGATCGCGCGAGGCGAGCGGCCGTACTCGTGGAATCGCCAGAACCCTTGGGAACCCGAAACTTGACGCATTTGAGTCAAGTGTTTGGTTCTCGAGTGAGCGTCGGGCGGCGCGGCTGCAAGCCGCGGCCCACTAGAACTCTTGAGAACCCGAAACTTGATGCCTCTGAGTCAAGTTTCGGGGCTCGCAAGTGAGCGTCGGGGGGCGCAGCTGCAAGCCGCGGCCCGCTAGAACTTAGGTGTGTCCTTCCGATCGGGACCTCACCGATGAGACGCAAGTCATGGCGATCCAAATTCTCGTAGCCGTGGAGAAGACATGGCGATCGGAGCCAGATTGCATCCGGTCGCGAATCATGCTGAGTCGGTAATCTCTACGCGTACCGTCCTGTTTGGATACGGGCCCCTGCGCGATCTTCCTCGGCGTCGCTCCCTCCATCACGTCTGGGTCCCAGATACAAGCATGTTGTCCGTCGATTCGCGCGTCACGGATGAACCTGAGAGGTTGGCACACGGTATGAAGGTCAGTAGGCAGACGCTGTTATGAACATCCGACACTGAGAGGAGACAATGATGGATGAACATCGCCATGACGTTCGTGGCCCTTCGATGTACGTGGTGTTCACTGCTGGCGCGGTCCTTGGAGCAGGGGTCGGCATGCTCTTCGCGCCACGACCCGGACGAGAAAGTCGGGAGCGGATCGCCGAATCGGTGGAGGCGTTGCGCGGACGGGCGTCCGAGACGTTGCAGCACTCGCAGGAGCAGGTCTCGCACGTCGTCGAGCGCGGGCGGGACGCGTACGAGCGTACACGTGATGTCGCCAGACGCAGTGGTGAGCGCCTGAAGAAAGGAAGCCGAGGCGCGGTTGCTGACGTATCCGAGGCGACGGAATCGCTCTAGCATGATGGCGGCAACTATCGTCGGGGGAGGTCGAGCTCCGACTATTTTCAGAGCGGACTGGCGTCCCGAGTTATAGTCGAGCTTCGACGGGTCCCACCCGCTGGCAGGGGCATCATCAGCCAGCCGCGGCGCCGCCTCGGTGGCCGCGTGTATAATCCCTCCCACAAGATAATGGGGAGTATCGATGCAACGCTCCCTCACGCTCGAACCGTTTCGCTCGCCGTCCGATGCATCGGGATCAGGGGCTACGCGTACGCCAGGTCCGCGTATCGAGCGGAAGGACTTCGCCATCGAATGGCCATACGAGAGCGAACGTCCGCTCGATGAAATGCTCTCCCACGTGTATGACGCCCTGCACCGTATCGCGCGGGGATACATGCGAAGTGAACGGCGGGATCACACACTGCAGCCCACGGCGCTCGTCCACGAGGCCTACCTCAGGCTCGCCGATCAACAACGCGCGGGCTGGACCAACCGCGCTCAGTTCGTGGCCATTGCCGCTGTGATGATGCGGCGTATCCTCGTCAACCACGCCCGCAAACGCGCGGCAGCCAAGCGCGATCATGGGAAGCGCACGTCGATCAGTCTTGTAGCGGACGCGAACCTGCCGCCGGAGGTCGACGTCCTTTCGCTTCACGACGCGCTCGAGCGTCTCGCGGCGATGGACGTGCGGAAAGCCCGGATTGTAGAGCTCAAGTTCTTTGGTGGCTTGACGACGGGGGAGATCTGCGAGGTGCTGCAAGTCTCGCACGCGACCGTCGAGCGTGACTGGACCTTCGCGCGCGCCTGGCTTTCCGGCGCGATCGTTGGCGACGCCGCCTGACCCGCCGTCGGAAGCGAATCCACAGCTCGCCATGGATCCTGAGCGCTGGCAACGGATCACCGCCATCTTCCACGATGTGCTCCAACATGATCGGCAGCATCGCGCCGCCATTCTGGAGGAGGCGTGCGCCTCGGACCCCGCGCTGTCCGAGGAGATCGAGCGACTTCTCAGGGCGCACGACCGGGCCCCCCACGTCATCGGAACATCGGCGTTCGAGGACGCGGTGCAGCGGTTGATCGAACAACCCGAGCCATCCGCGGTTGGACGACGATTCGGCCCATACAAAGTTGTCGCCGAGCTCGGGCGCGGCGGCATGGGCGCCGTGTATCTGGCGGAGCGCGCCGACGATCAGTACGAGAAGCGCGCGGCCATCAAGCTGGTCAAACGCGGCATGGATACCGACGCCGTGCTCGCGCAATTCCGCCAGGAGCGCCAGATCCTCGCGCGTCTCGAGCACCCCAACATCGCCCGGCTGCTCGACGGCGGAACGACGGACGAGGGCCTCCCCTACTTCGTGATGGAGCACGTCGAGGGTCTGCCCATCGGCGAGTACTGCGATCAGCGCCGGCTCTCGATCACCGAGCGGCTCTTGTTGTTCCAGCAGGTGTGCAGGGCCGTCTCCTACGCGCACCAGCACCTCGTCGTCCACCGCGATCTGAAGCCGGCGCACATCTTGGTGATGGCCGACGGCTCCCCTAAGCTTCTCGATTTCGGCATCGCCAAGATCGTGGATGCGGGCGGGGCGATCGCGACGCGGTCGATCGTGGGCACCCTCCGGCTGATGACGCCGGAGTATGCAAGCCCCGAGCAGGTGCAGGGCCTGCCGGCAACCACGTTGAGTGATGTCTACTCGCTCGGAGTGGTTCTGTACGAGCTGCTCACCCGGCGCTCGCCATACCGCTTCGCGAGCCGATCGCCCGAGGACGTGGTGAAGGCAATTGTCGCCGCCGATTCGGACCGGCCGAGCGACGCAGTGATCGCCCACCGCGAGGGAGTTGATCACACGCCTCCGAACTCCGACGACAGCACGGGATCGGACAAGGAGAGGGAGGAGGCGCAACGCCTACGTCGGCGGCTCAGGGGCGATCTCGACACTATCGTCCTGAAGGCGATGCACAAGGAGCACGATCGGCGGTATCAGTCCGTCGATCAGTTTGCGGAGGACATTCAACGCCACCTCGACGGGCTGCCGGTCGTGGCTCGGAGCGACACACTGCTGTACCGAGCTTCGAAGTTCGTCCGGCGGCACACGGCGATCGTCACGGGCGCCGCGCTCGTGTGCCTGACGCTCGCCGGCGGCATCGTTGCGACCGTCTGGCAGGCGCAGCGGGCCTTCGTTCAGCAGGCACGAGCGGAGCGCCGTTTCAACGATGTCCGGGCGCTGGCGCGCTCGGTCCTGTTCGACTATCACGAGGCGATCAAGGACTTGCCGGGGGCGACGCCGGTGCGTGCGCGGCTGGTGCGAGACTCGTTGAGGTATCTGGACAGCCTGGCGAGCGAGGCAGGCGACGATCCGTCACTGCAGCTCGAGCTGGCGACGGCGTACGAGCGTGTCGCCGACGTGCAGGGCGGGACGATGGGGCCCAACCTGGGCGACACACGAGGCGCGATTGCCAGCTACCGTAAAGCGGTGCAATTGCGCGAGGCGTCGCTGGCTGTCGATGCCGAATCATTCGACGTACGCCGCGACCTCGCGCTCGCGTTCAACAAGCTCGGTCTCGTGATCTGGGAGACCGGCGATATGGGCGGCGCACTCGCAAATATCCGGAGGGCGCTCACCCTGCTCGAGCCGCTGGCGGCAACGGCCTTGACTGACCGCGATCTCCGCCACCAGCTCGCGCGCTCGCACGACCATGTCGGCATGATCCTGCAAGAGCAAGGCAACACGACGGCGGCGCTCGACAGTTACCGTACCGCCCTTGGGATCTTCGAGGATCTCTCCACGAGCGATCCAGCAGATCCGAAGGTTCGACGCGCGCTCTCGACCACGTACGAGCACGTTGGCACCGCACTGCTGCTCACGGGCGACCTCGAAAAGGCGCGGCAGCACAATCGACGAGCGCTGGAGATGCGCGCGGCACTGGCCGCGGAGTTCCCGATGAGCGCCGACCATCAACGCATTCTCCTCGTCAGCTATTACAACGAGGCCGAGATCCTGGTGAAGATGGGCCGGATACGCGAGGCGTTGGAAAACTATCAGAAGGACCTGACTATCGGGCAACAACTGGCGGCTGCCGACCCGAGCAACGAGCTCTATCGCGGCGACATGGCCTACGCGCACATCCGGATTGGGGACATGCGGGCCACGCTCGGCGACAGGCAGCAGGCGCTCGTCAGCTATCGCCGGTCGCGTGCCCTTCGCGCCGTGGACGTGAAGGCCGATCCGGCGAATCTCTGGAAGCGAAGCTCGCTCATCGAAGCCAACGCCAAGATCGCGAAGACGCTCGCCACGATGGGCCGCTCCGCAGCCGCACTCGACGCTGTAAAGGAAACGGTCGCCTTGATGGAGCAGACGACCGTAGAGCCCACTAACGCACAGATCCGCTCGTTCTTCGCCGACGCGTACTCCGACCTCGGCCAGGCGCAGGTTGCGATCGCCTCAGAGGGTGGCAACCCCGCTGTGCGGCAGAAGTGGTGGCGTGCGGCGCACGACCTCTACGGGCGAAGCATGGCCGTGTGGGACGACCTGCGACGTCGTGGGATCCTCAGCCCAATCGACAAGCCCAAGCTCGAGGCTGTCAGTCGACGGCTCGCCAGATGCGAGCGTATGCTGAACGCTGCGACCGAAACGGTGCCGCGCTGACGGATCGCCACTTAGTCTCGGCAGGCGGCGTCGAAGGCCTCCTCGGTGCTGCGACGCATCTCAAACCAGATCACCCCAGTTCGGTCGGAGGCTTGCGGCCTCGCAGCGATAGACGCGTCCCCAATAGCGCCTTCCGGACCTTGCGTATACAGACGCGTGGTCAGCTCGAGTCTATCCTCGCCATCCCAGATGCCTTCGATCCCACTCAGGTGCTTGCCTGGCACGGGGCCTGACGGCGCAAGACCGAACGTGAACCGGGTGCCCTGGCGATCCGCCACATCGCCGCGACCGTGGTAGCGCGTACTGCTCTTGGGCCCGCACATCTTCGCCGCGACCCTGATATCCGGGGCCGCGTAACCCCGCAGGCCGCCATCCCCCCTTCGAGGAGGATTTCGCGGAAGGTTCGGAACTTCTTCAACCGCAGCGCGACTTGGCGCGTATCGCCCGGCTCGACGACCATCTCGCCCCGCCAGTAACCAACCAATGCACCGTGACCGCGATAGTCGCGGGCCCAGGGATGCAGAAAATAGCTGAGCCCGGCGCCGAGCGTGGCGATCACGACGAAAAAGACGATCAGCGGGATCAATGAACGGATGATCAGCGGAATCAATGGGCGTCGCACTCGGGATCCGAACAGCGTCGCTGCTGCCGCGCGTATTCCCGGTGATGCGGCGGCGATGTGGTGGCGCTCCGACATCATATTCGTCCCGCGATCACACGGGCCAGGTCTTCAAATCGCTTCCGATACTCCGCCTCGTCGCTGAGTGTCACGTACCGAACCGCGACTAGCAGGTCGGACTTCTTGATGAACAGCAGGGCAGTTGCGTCGCTGACAAAAGCTTCGTCACCCGCGCCAGACAGCGTTCGGAATTTGCGCCCCTGACTCTGCTCGATGGTGAGGTACCTCTGCGAGGGATCTCCGACATACACCTCTACTCTCGGGAGCCCTCCCTCCGGTGGACCATAGGCGCAGGTCTGCGGGCCACGTCCTGCGTCTTGCATTGGCTCACCCGCCAGCTTCTCGGCGTCCGCTTTGGTCACGAGCGCACATGGATCGGGCGGCGGTGCTGCACCAAGCCCAGCGATCGCGATGACCATCAGCAGCATCAGCCCCGCACACGTCGATGGATGAGTGCTCCGCATAAATGGCTCCTTATCTCCATCTCCCCTATCTCTTGCCTACGATACGGCTGACAAAGATTCGAGGTCCCACCACGTAGGCCGGGCCAGACGTGGGCCCGGTGCGAACGACCCCGACACCGCCATCGTTGCC
>JBOGIN010001098.1:0-10086 GCA_050742275.1 Vicinamibacteraceae bacterium | reverse complement strand
GTCATGAGCGGCCCATCCAAAGACTGAGCCTGACGACAATGCCGTTGGATACCCGTGCCGAGCATCTGCTGCGTGAGATGGCTCCGCAGGTGCTCGGCGCGGTGATCCGCCGCTATCGCGATTTTGCGGCGTCCGAGGATGCGGTCCAGGAGGCGCTCCTGGCCGCGGCTTCGCAATGGCCGCATGAAGGCATTCCTGACAACCCGCGAGGATGGCTCATTCAGGTCGCGGCGCGGCGCATGACCGATCACCTGCGCAGTGAAACCGCCCGTCGTCGTCGCGAGCAGGCCGCGGCTGCCGAAGCCGACACGATGGCGCCCGAACCGGAGCCGCCGGCGTTCGACGGATTGGCCGCCGTCCTCGGCGCGACAGGATCCGGCGAACGCGATGCGGACGATACGCTCGTTCTGCTCTTCATGTGCTGCCATCCTGCCCTGACGACTTCGTCTGCGATCGCGCTGACGCTGCGCGCCGTCGGCGGGCTGACCGCTGCCGAAATCGCGAGCGCGTTCCTGGTGCCCGAATCGACGATGGCGCAGCGAATCAGTCGAGCAAAGCACAGCATCAAGACGTCGGGCGTGCCGTTTCGCCTCCCTGCACCAGAGGAACGCGCAGCGCGTCTGACGGCGGTTCTTCATGTGCTGTATCTGATTTTCAACGAGGGCTACACGAGCAGCGACGGACCAGAGCTGCTGCGGGCCGATCTGTCGCGCGAAGCGATCCGATTGACTCGCGCGTTGCATCGATTGCTACCCGATGACTCTGAAGTGGCCGGCCTGCTGGCGCTGATGCTCCTCACGGATGCGCGCCGAGCCGCGCGGACCGGACCACACGGCGAGCTGATTCCGCTGGCCGAACAGGATCGAACGACATGGGACCGCGAAGCGATCGTTGAAGGCGTGGCACTCGTGACGGCGACGCTGCCCAGAGGGGCGATCGGGCCGTATCAGTTGCAGGCGGCCATCGCGGCCATTCACGACGAAGCACCGAGAGTGGAAGACACAGACTGGCCGCAGATTGTCGCACTGTATACGGTGTTGAAACGGATCTCGAACAATCCTATGGTCATGCTGAATCACGCGATTGCCACGGCAATGGTGGAAGGGCCGGTGGCGGCTTTGGCACTGGTCGACGCCATCGCCTCCCAGGGATCGCTGAAGGGACACTACCGGCTCGACGCCGTTCGCGCACACCTCCTGGAGATGTCTGGTGATCGACGGTCAGCGCTCGTTCACTATCGTCGCGCCGCGGAGCACACGGCCAGCATTCGTGAACGCGACTACCTGCTCGCACAAGCGGCTCGATTGAACGACAGCACCGCTGACTAGCTAGTGCCCGTCCGGATAGTGCGCCGGCCGGCGACGAAGGCCCGCAGGAAGCGCGGCAGCGGTGTTACCGCTTCGTCAACTCGCCAGTTCCGCGTGCTTCTCGATCACGCGGGAAACGATCCCGCACTGGATCGCTTCGTCAGCGCTCATCCAGTAGTCGCGCTCCATATCCAGACGCACTCTCTCGATTGGCGTGCCCGTCCGCTCCGCAACGACGCGTGCAATCCGCTCGCGCGTCAGTGAGCGCCTCGAGATCGTCAACCGTTGCAGCTCGCAGTCCGGCGGGAACGTGCGAGCGGGGACACCTTCGATATCGCGTCCGCCAACGAAGAGTCCGTAGCATCCATGCCCATCGAGGAGGACGACCGAACCGCGCTCCGGGAGCTCTCGCAGCCTGTCTGCAGCCGGTGCTGCGTCGGTTGTCGCCAGCCTATCAGGACGCAATCGGGATGGCCGATCTCGAGGGTCTCACCCAAGTGAAGGCCGCACGTCGCGCCGGCGTGTCGGTGTCTGGTATGAAGAGTCGAGTCCAGCGCGCGCGCCAGCAGCTTCGCGCGATCGTGGAGGAATGCTGCCGCGTGGACCTCGATCGCCGCGGAGCCATCACGTCATTCGCGTCACGAGTGTCCGAGATCTGTATACAAACATCGGACAACACGAACGCCCCGGGCAGCAGATCTCGACTTGCATCGCCAAACGCGCGCTGCCCGGATCTGGGTAATCTGTCACGCGACGGAGAGCTTTCTACCCTTCGCGCAGTACGGCCGCAGGATCAAGCCGGGCGGCGCGCCGCGCCGGCAGCCAGGCGGCCAGCACACCCCCAGCAACCAGCACCCCGGCCGCGCCCACGAACGTCGCCGGATCGCGGGCCTCAACTTGAAACAATAACGGCCCCACAAACTGCGCCGCCCAGAGGCTGCCTGCCAGGCCGAGCGCGAGTCCGAGCACGATTAAGACGCCAACGCGGCGAAGCACGAGACGCACGATCTCGGCGGGCTGCGCACCCAGCGCCATGCGGAGACCGATCTCGCCCTGGCGCGTGCGCACGGCTTGCGACGATGCCGTAGAGCCCGATGCCGGCCAGCAGAAGGGCGAGCCCGCCGAAGAAGCTCGAGAGCATGGCGATGAGGCGTTCCTGCGTGACGGTCGCGTCGATGAACTGATCGAAGGTCCTGACGGTGAATGCAACGGTCGGCTCGGTCCGCGCGAGTGCGGCCGCAACATCGCGCTCCACCGCGGCTCGCTGGCCGTGAGCCGCGTTGATGGTCAGGACGACGGTTTCCCTGAAGTCCTCGGGGTCGATCTGCGCGAGTGGCTCGTACATCGTGGCCATCATGCCGTCGCGCGGCGACGTATAGACACTGTCGCCAACAAGCCCGACGATCTCGTAGCGCCTCTCGCCGTTCGACAGGCCAATGCGTACGGTCCGGCCGATGGGCTGCTGGCCGAGCCGATAGCGGCGCACGAATGCTTGGTTGACAATGGCAACAAGCGGCGCGCCGACGCGATCGCCGTCGGTGAAGTCCCTGCCGTTCACGAGCGGTGTCCCCATGGTTTCGAACCAGCCCGGGGTTGTGGCATTGCGCCAGAGTCGGTGAGCGCTCCGATCCTCAACAGGCATGGGCCCATCGTCGATGGCAATGCGGTTGGCTCCCCAGCCCCCGCCGGTGAGCAGCGACACCCTGGATAGCGATGCCGACCTCACACCGGCGTGGCGCCGGTGCTCGGATTACAGAGCGTTGCCGCCGGTGAGGCGGCCATCGCCACTATCAGGCTCTCGGTGAAGAGCAGCCGCGCGAGCCGCCCGCGCGAGCCGCCAAGCGCCATCCTCACGCTGAGCTCGCGGCGCCGGGCCAGCGCGCGCGCGACGAGCAGACTGGCGATGTTCGTGCAAGCAACGAGCAGCAGGAGCCCCACGGCCACGACCATCGCGAAGAGCGGGGTTTCGAATTGTGTGCGCAGCGACGACTTGCCGGTCGTGGCCGAGGCCAGGGTCAATGGATTGGTGAGATAGCGCGCGGCTCTTGCTCCCACCACACCGGTCACTGTCGCGGCGCGGATCTGCGGCTGCACGCCGCGGAGCGTGGCATTCGCCTGCTCGAGGCTCTGCCCTGGCTTCAGCCGCACCATCATCTCGAGCCACGACGAGTCGACGGCTGCCAACCAGCTTTCCTGACCTCGAATGAGTGGCTCGGCGGCAAATGGCAGCATCACGTCCGTCATCCGCCCGACGTGCACGCCGAAGAACCCCGGTGGCATCACGCCGATGATGGTGACTGCCCTGCGCTGCAGCATGACCTGGCGTCCGACCACGTCATCGGCGCCGGCAAAATGCTCGCGCCAGAATCGATGGCTGATGACGGCCACGGAGCCATCCGTCGCAGCGGCACTGTCATCGGCCGGGGTGAGCATCCGGCCGCGTACGGCCGACACGCCCAGCTCCTCGAAGAAGCGTCCGCTCACGTAGGCTCCGTCCACAAATGCGCTCTGCCCCCCGCGAGACAGATCGAATCTCTGGTCGGACCACGCGAAGGCGCCGTCGAACAGCTCGGTCTCGCGTGACCGGATCTCTTCCCAGATCGGATAGGACCAGCTCCCGTTGGTGAGCAAGGCGAGGCTGCCGGGATCGCGCACGGGCAGCGGGCGCAGGATGAGGCCGTTGAAGATCGAGAACAGCGCAGTATTGGCGCCGATGCCCAGCGCCAGAGTCGCGATGGCGACGAGCGTGAAAACGGGGTTCTTGCTCAAGCCGCGAACCGCGATCCGGATGTCCTGCCACAGCTGATCGACAGCGCGCGACACCCACACGTCCCGCACCTCCTCGACGGCAAGCGTCACGTTGCCCATGGCCCGTTGGCTTGCCGACGCCGCCTCGCCGGAATCGAGGCCGTCCCGCTCCAACGCGGCCTGTCGGAGGGCGCGATGCGTCTCGATCTCCTCGCGCAAGTCAGCGTCGTGTCGCGAGCGGCGAAGTAGGTGCAGCAGACCGCGAAGGAATGTGTTCATGACACCGGCCTCTTCAAGTCGTCCCCAACACCCGCTGAATCACACCGACCATGCGGTCGAACTCGGCACGTTCGGCGGCGAGCTGCTTGCGGCCGGCCGTGGTCAGCGTGTAGTAGCGCGCGCGGCGATTGTTCTCCGATGTGCCCCACTCGGCCTTCACGCAGCCGTTGAGAAGCAAGCGCTGGAGGGCGGGATACAGCGCGCTCTCGCCGACGCGCAACACGTCGTCGGACGCCAGGCGCAGCTGCTCGACGATGCCATAGCCATGCTTGGCTCCGTTGACGAGCACCTTCAGGATCAGGAGCTCGAGCGTGCCCGGCAGGAGATCGGAAGGAGTATTCGTGAGTCCCATCAGCTCTTGATGGGACGATATCGCCAAGGGCGAGCCTCCGTCAACTGCCATCAATGGATGATGGGGACTATGGTCGCGTCGACCGAGACGCTGTTGTCAGGTTTCGGGCCGAACTTGCTTTCTGCGGAAGTAGGGACGGGTGTGCTTTGCGGAAGGCTTGGCTGGGTGTCAGGGACGATTTCCGCAACTGGATCGTCAGGGCGGCGTGACGTGGGAACCGTGACTTTCGCAACCGGTCCGCTGGGCCTTGTCCCGCGAAGGCGATAGCTGGTGAGGGCGTCGGCCTCGCATCTGCGGTCTGTCATTGCGGTGTGTGGCGGCGCCGCCTCGTCGGCCTCATTCCGTTGTATGACCTACCCGGCTTGCCCCAACAGGTAAGCGATGACGATCAGGGCACCGATGACGGTGAGCGTTGCCACAACGGTGCGCGGACTCGGGCGGGTCCATCCCGTAGCACGGTGATACCGAACGGTACGAGCGCGACGCACAGACCTGCGACCTGCAGTATCGAGAACCAGGTGCTGCCCTTGAGTACGCCCATCATGAGACCCGCCATGAGCGCGAGTAACACGGCCCGCCCGAGTCCCAGCACGCCGGCCTTGTAAGCACCAATGGCCAGGACAATCCAACCCGTTAGGGCCGCCACGCCGAGCGTGCGCGCCACCCCTTCGAAGGCGCCGTAGTAGTCGCCGACCGTGCGTGTCGCCGCATCGACACCGTGGATGTCCACCAGCGCCAGCGCGAAATGGTTCGCGCCCGCGTCGAACGCCCGCTTGAACAGGCCAAGCATCGTGAGCGTGCCTCCCCAGAACGCCCAACTCGGATGCGTGCGGCCGATGGCACGCGTCAACGTCAGGATCGCCGGCCACAGGCAGACGATGCCGGTGTAGAACATCGCGTAGGCCGTGGTGAGAAGCGTCGGGTGGGTGCTGGCGGCGACCAGTTGTGCAGGGAAGAAGAAGTCAAACGGGAGGCGCAGTAGCGCCGCAACCAGGAGCAGTGCGGGTGCGAGCACGAGCGAGACTCCGCCTAGCCACCGGCCCGGAAACCAGAATGCTTCAATCCCAGCGGACGCACGCTCCAAGGGCGGTCGTTCCATCTGATCCCGTTACGTGCCCCACGGGTGAAGGGTTCCGACACGCCGCGACGCCTCCGCTCAAGCAAATCGCCGAAGGCGGCGGGCCTGCTCTGCCCAAGTGGTCCGATGCGGAGGCCTGTGCGGGCGTCCAATCAGGCGCCACGCGGGCCTCCCGAAGCGGCGCTTCGAACGCTGGCCGGTGCGGCTTGATTCCGTCTGCAGTGAAAGATCTCGCGCGAAACGCGCGTTCCTATTAAGGAGAGAACTGGCCTCTTGGGAAGAGGTGGCTGGGAGGCAGGGATTCGAGCCTGGTCCGATGAGCCGAAGGCGAATCGGCCGCGCCCGAAACCGGGCCGAGCAGACCAACGAACGAGCCGAAGGCGAGTGAAGGTGGCTGGGTGTCAGGGACGATTTTCGACACTGGCTCATCCGTGCGGCGTAGGAATGTGGCCCCACGCCTCGACCAGTCGGACCTGCGGGCTCAGCACCTGTCGTTTCGACGTGACGCGCACGTCCGAGGGAGCATGGCTCTGTCGCTGGCGGCACGGCAACGTGATCGTCGACGTGATGCCAACGGATGCGAGCGTCCTGGGTTTCAGCAACCGGGTATCCGACCGCGATCGAGACCGCCCAGCGCTTGCCAGCTCCGTCGCGCGCCCATCGCTCAAGCCTGAGCGACGGTGGAGGCAACGATCCGGACGGCGCCTTCGTCCAAGCGGCTAACCATGGTCTTCCCACACCTCCTCCAGGATCTGCGCTACACCTTCCGAACCTTGCGCCGCGACGCCGGCTTTGCCGTCTTCGCCATCCTCATCGCCGGGCTCGGCGTTGGTGCCAGCGCCACCGTCTTCAGCGTTGTCAACACGCTGCTCCTCCAGCCACTCCCTTTCGAGAAGCCCTCCGAGCTGGTGTGGATTGCCAATGGCGACATCGGCGGCCTGTCGGGCCAGACGACGCAGGTGGGCTACATGCTGGACCTGCGAGAGAAGACCCAGACCCTGTCGGCGATCGCCGGCTACTTCGCCTTCTACGGCGTGGGCGACAACCTCCTGAGCGGCCGCGGCGAGCCCGAGCGGTTGAGCGGCGTGCCCGTGTCGGAGAACTTTTTCGACGTGCTCGGCGTGAAGCCCCTGCTGGGCCGCGCGTTCAACGCCCAGGAAAGCACGCGGAACGGCCCGAAGGCCGTGATGCTCGGCTACGCCCTCTGGGAGCGCCGCTTCAACCGTGATCCCAAGATCGTCGGCACGTCGCTCGTCATCAACGACGCGCCGCACACGGTAGTCGGCGTGCTTCCGGCGTCGTTCGACTTCGACACCATCTTCGCGCCCGGCAGCCGCTTCGACCTCTACTTCCCCTTCCCGCTCAGCCCGGAGACCAATCGCTGGGGCAACACGATGGCGATGATCGGCCGGCTGAAGCCCGGCGCGACGGCCGCCCAGGCGCACGCCGAGGTCCGCGTGCTCGCGCAGCAGATGAGCCGTGAACATCCGGAGCGCAATGGCTTCGAGGGCATCGTCACGCCGCTGTCCGAGCACATCAGCGGGAACATCCGGCTCGCCGTCTTGGTGCTCGCCGGCGCCGTGGGGATGGTGATGCTGATCGTCTGCGCCAACTTGTCGAACCTGCTGCTCGCGCGCACGGCGGCACGACAGAAGGAGATCGCGATCCGCATGGCGCTCGGCGCCGGGCGGAAGCAGCTGCTGCGCCAGATGCTCACCGAAGGGCTCGTGCTCTCATCGGGCGGCGCCGTCCTCGGCCTCGCGCTCGCCGTCGCCGGCACATCTCTGCTGACCGAGCTCGATGCAATCAGCATCCCGCTGCTGCGCGACGTGCGCACTGACGCGGCGGTGCTCGCGTTCACCGTCATCGTGACGCTGGCCACGGGCGTCGTCTTTGGCTTGGCGCCGGCGCTGCAGGCGTCGGAAGCCGGTATGACCGGCGCGCTCAAGGACGCGAGCCGCGGGTCCACCGAGAGCCGCGAACGGGCGTGGGTACGGAATGCGCTGGTCGTGTCGGAGATCGCCTTCGCGTGCGTTCTGCTGGTCGGCGCCGGTCTCTTGATCCGCAGCCTCGTCAGCGTGCTCGAAGCGAAGATGGGCTTCGAGCCGGCGCGCACGGCCACGATTCGGGTGGATCCCGATAGCCGCGTCACCACGCCGGCTCAGCGCCTCGCCTACATGGACGACGTCCTGCGGCGTGTCAGCCAGGCGCCAGGCATCGAGGGCGCGGCCATCACCGACGCTCTGCCCTTCGGACGCAATCGCACCTGGGGCGCCGGGGCCAAAGGGGCGACCTATGAGCGCGGTCAGTACCCATTCGCGTTCGTGCGGGTGGTCAGCGAAGGCTATCCCGCTGCCATGGGCATCCCGCTCCTGGCCGGGCGCGACTTCTCGGCAAGCGACATGCCCGGCAAGGAACCGGTGATGCTGGTCAACAAGACCCTCGCGGACGCGCTCTGGCCGGGTGAGGATCCGATTGGCAAGTACATCGCCGGGCCGTGCGCCGACGAACGCCGCGTCGTCGGTGTCGTCGGCGACGTGCGGCATTTGTCGCTGGAACAGCCCTCCGGTAACGAGATGTACATTCCGGCGCGCCAGTGCGACGACCTTGCCGGTTCGTACCTGGTCGTGCGCTCGATTCTCCCGGCTGGTCAGGTGGCAGCGACACTGCGTGCCGCACTCATCCCGATTGCGCCCAACCTGGCCAGCAACGACTTCCGCACGCTGCAGCAGATCGTGGACCGGTCGGTTTCGCCGCGGCGCTTCACGGTGCTCCTGCTGGGCGGCTTTGCGGTGTTTGCGCTGATCCTGGCCTCACTCGGCATCTACGCGCTGATCTCGTACTCCGTCACCCAGCGGACGCAAGAGATCGGGATCCGCATGGCCCTGGGGGCCTCGGCGCGCGACGTGCGGGCGCGCATCATCGGCCAGACGCTTCGCCTGGCGATGATTGGACTGGTGATTGGCGCCGGCGCTTCGTGGCTCCTTGCTCGCGGCGTCTCAGGCCTGCTCTTCGGTGTGACCGCGCGCGATCCTCAGACGTTCGTTGGCGTGGTCACCGTTCTGACGATCGTCGCTCTCGTGGCAGGTTACCTGCCGGCCCGGCGTGCCTCGCGCATCGACCCAATGGTGGCGCTCCGCGCGGAATGATCCGTGGCAGCCTCGGCGAGCTGCTTGAAGTCCGCCAGCATCACGAGGTCCGAGCCCACGGTGGCTGGGTGTTAGGGACTATTTTCGACACTGGCTCGTCCGTGGCCTGGCACCCCAGCCCTCGGCCACGCGCGTGCGCTCCGCCCAGACGACCTCAGGCGGCGCATGGACAAGATCGCGTAGCACCTGCCAGCGGACGGCGGGATCTGTCGAGCAGCCAGTCCAGTACGGTCATGCGGCCAGCTCCGCGGTGAGGATGATTCGTCCTGGCGGGAACATGCCGAAGTCCCCGGGTTCGGACCGGCGGTCTCCTGCAGGTCGTGCCGGGGTATGCTACCCACCCATGAGCGGCGAGCCGTCGCGCGGTGTCGGAAACTGCCTTGGTGGGAGGCCGCGTACGGCAAGTCGGTCGTGGCGGTCCACGCTGGCGGCCGCTCTGCTAGCATGCGGCACCATGCCGCTAACGGCGCAAACGTGGCCCTTTCCCTGGCCAGAGGATCGCATCGCCCGCTACACCGCACGCCGCACCACGTCTCCCATCGCCATCGACGGCCGGCTCGACGAGGCCGACTGGCAGGCCGCGGAGCGTTCGCCGCGTTTCGCCGACCTCATCGGCGGGCGTCCCGGCATTCACGACACACGCGCCGCGGTGCTGTGGGACGACACCAGCCTGTATGTGGGGTATTGGATCGAGGAGCCGTTCGTCGAGGCGACGCTGACCGAGCGCGACGCGCCGATCTACGAGAACAACGACGTTGAGCTGTTCATCGCCGGGCGCGACGCGTACTACGAGCTCGAGATCAACGCGTTCGGGACGATCTACGAGGTCTTCTTCATCTGGGAACGAGCGTTCGCGTCGAGCGGCTACGCGCGCCGTCCAGAGTTCGATCGCTCGCGCCCGGGCGTGCGGCCCTTCAACGGTGTCGGCTTCACACAGCACCCACGCGGCCCGCGTACTGGTTACTGGAACTGGGACATGCCGGGCCTCGAGACAGCGGTCCACGTGGACGGGACGATCAACGACAACAAGGACCGTGACCGCGGCTGGACCGTGGAGTTGGGCATCCCGTGGCGTTCGCTCGAGCCCCTTGCAATGCCGGACGCGCGCGCGCTGCCGCCACGGGACGGCGACGAGTGGCACATGGATTTCTCGCGGTTCAACCAGTACAAGGA
>JBOGIN010001097.1:0-6652 GCA_050742275.1 Vicinamibacteraceae bacterium | reverse complement strand
AAAGGCGGACCCCACGAATTTATTCACAGGCTCTGAATGGTCCGCGCTACGTGGTAGCGCATCACGCGTCGGGCGTCAGGTCTACCGAGAACAGGCGCTCGCCGGCTTGATTGTGCAGCGTGACTGTCATCGCGCGCGTGGCCGCCGCCACGCGGATGGCCCCAAAGAACTGCAGCCCATCGCTTGGGGGTCGATTGTTCGCGCCGGAGGCGGGCAGGCTCGTGAAGCGGACCTCCGGTCCGAACGTTGAATCCAACGTGCCGGGGCCGAAGGTGCCCGCATGGAGCGGGCCGGCGACGAACTCCCAGAAGGGGGAGAAATCGTGGAAGGTCGCCCGTTCGGGATCGTAGTGATGTGCAGCGGCGTAGTGCACGTCAGCGGTGATCCAGACGACGTTGTCGATGCCCTGCGTCTTGATGAATCCGAGCAGGCCGAGGAGCTCGAGCTCTCGGCCGAGCGCCTGTGGTCGACCGTTCGCCCACCCTTCTTGTGCAGTCTCACCGTCCGCCACCACGAGGCCGAGCGGCATGTCGCTCGCGATGACCTTCCAGGTGGCACGCGATCGGGCGAGCTCGTGCCTCAACCACTCGATCTGGCCTGGACCGAGCATCTCGGTGGCGCGGTTCTGGCGCTCCTGGGTGTTGGCCGTGTTCGGACCACGGTAGCTCCGCTCGTCCAACACGAACAGGTCGACGAGTGGACCATAGTGATTGACCCGGTGAATGCGGTGGCGATCGTTCCGCGTGCGCCGAATGGGCACGTACTCGAGGTAGGCCTGGCGCGCCCGCGCGGCGAGCAGGCCCACGTCGCGAACACGGTAGCGCGGATCGTCGAGCACCTGCGACGGATACCAGTTGTTGCGCACCTCGTGGTCGTCCCATTGCGCGATCATCGAGACGTCCGCATGAAAGCGGCGGACGTTCTCGTCGAGCAGGTTGTAACGATAGCGCCCGCGAAACTCCTCGATCGTTTCCGCAACCTTGGCCGTCTCCTCCGTGACGAGGTTCCTCCACACACTGCCATCCGTCAGCTTCACCTCGGGCAGGATTGGATTGTCGGCGTAGATGAGGTCCCCCGAATGGACGAACAGGTCGGGCTCGAGCCGGCGCATCGCCTCGTAGGTGCGCATTCCGCCGCGCGCCGCATCAATCCCCCACCCCTGACCGGCGGTGTCGCCGCCCCAGACCAAGACGAGGTCGCGCGGGTCGGAGGACGGCGTGCGGAAATGTCCGCCGAGCGGCTCGCTCGCGTCGCGTGAGCCGGCGACCTCGAATCGCACGCGATAGAAGATGTCTTGCCCTGGAGGAAGCCCGGTGAGATCGATCTGCCCCGTGAAGTCGGTGGCAGCCGTGACATGGTGACGAGGCACGCGGCGGACGTTCGTGAAGCGCGGCGTCGTATCCCACTCCACCGTCATGTCGGCCGGGAGGTCCGTACGGCTCCAGACGAGGGCGCGCGCGTCGCCTCCACCCGTCAGCGTCGCATCACCCGACTGCACCCCTGAGGGGATCCGAGGACGCATCCGCTCCGACGTTATAATGGCGGGCGTTTCAGCCGTGCCGAACGCTGGAGCATCGCTGCGCTGCCCGCGCAACATCCGCGCCAGCCCCTCGACGCTCTGTCCGAGCGATGCGACGGCCAATCCTCCGCCAATCGTGACGCTGCGGCGTAGGAAGAGCCGACGGGCCCTTGAAATGTTCGACGCCTTCACGTGTGGCTCGCTCCTTGACGGTGAGTTATACACTGCAACATGCTAAAAGAGCGTGTCCTTTCATTCGTCATCCATTCTTGAACGGCTATGAGCAACCCGTCTCCAAAGAAGATTGTGCTCGCCTACTCCGGTGGGCTCGATACGTCCGTCATCCTTCCGTGGCTGAAGAGCCGCTATCCCGGCGTGAAGCTCGTCGCGTTCGCCGCCGATCTCGGCCAGGGCGACGAGCTCAAGGGCATCCGAGACAAAGCGCGCCGGAGCGGCGCAGACAAGGTCGTGGTGCGGGACCTGCGTCGGGAGTTCGCCGAGCAGTACTGCTATCCCATGCTCCGCGCTCATGCCACCTACGAAGCGGACTACCTGCTCGGCACGAGCGTGGCCCGACCGCTCATCGCCAAGCACCAGGTTCTCGTGGCGCACGAGACGGGCGCTGATGCGGTGGCGCACGGGGCGACCGGCAAGGGAAACGATCAAGTCCGCTTCGAGCTCACGTACCTCGCCCTCGATCCCACCCTCACCATCGTCTCACCCTGGAAAGACCCGCAGTTTCTCGCCGATGGGCTCAACGACCGAGAAACCGCGGTGGACTACGCAAAACGGCACGGCATCCCGATCGCGCAGACCAAGAAGAAGATCTATTCGCAGGATCGGAATCTCTGGCACATCTCACACGAAGGCGCCGAGATCGAGGATCCCGCCGAGGAGCCGCGGGAACAGGTCTACACGATGAGCGTGCCGCCACGGAAGGCGCCCAACCGGCCGGAGTACGTCGAGCTTGCCTTCGAGCAGGGAACGCCGGTGGCAATCAACGGCAAGCGCTTCGAGAACCGTGGCCATGACCTCATCGCCGCGCTGAACGCGTTGGGCGGACGGCACGCGGTCGGCCAGGTGACGCTCGTCGAAAACCGACTCGTTGGAATGAAGAGCCGCGGCGTGTACGAGACGCCCGGCGGAACGATCCTGTACGAAGCGCACAAGGCTCTCGAGCAGATCTGCTTGGAGCGCGACCTGTACCACGAGAAGCAGCGCCTGGCACTCCGATACGGCGAGCTCGTCTACTACGGACAGTGGTTTCATCCACTCCGCGAGGCGTTGCAGGCGTTCGCGGACGAGGCGTCGCGCGTCGTTACGGGCAAAGTGCGGGTCAAGCTGTACAAGGGGCGCGCCCAGGCCGTGAGCGCCGCCTCTCCCCTATCGCTTTACGACGTGAAGCTGGCCAGTTTCGCGATGCAGGACTACGATGTGACCGCCGCACGCGGATTTATCGATCTGTTCGGTCTGCCGATGAAGGTGCGCGGACTGAAACAGGACATCGAGTGATCATTCGTCGCGGAGCACATGCGCCGGATCGATGCGCGTGGCGCGCCGTGCGGGCAGGTAGCACGCCGTCATCGCCACGGTGAGCAGCAGGGCGCCCACGGCGATGAATACCGCCGGATCGCTCGGCGTTACGCCGTAGAGCAGGGTCGCGAGGTAGCGTGTGAGCAACAAGGCAGCAACGAAGCCGACCAGCAGGCCCGCGGCTGTCAGGCGGAGCCCTTCACCCACGACCAGTCGCCGAATAGACGACGGTGCCGCACCAAGCGCGAGACGGACGCCCATCTCCCGAGCCCGCTGCGCCACGGAATACGACATCAGCCCGTACAACCCCACGCAAGCCATGACCAGCGCCAGCGTTCCGAACGCGCCAAGGAGCACCGCCTGCAGACGTGGCCGCGCAACCGAGTCTGCGACGACCGTCTCCATGGTTCGCACGTGCGAGATCCCTTGCTCCGGATCCACTTGCCGTATCTGATGTCTGATGGCAGGCGCGATGGCCAGAGGATCCGCCGCGGTCCGTATGACGAGCGCCGCCGTGAAGCTGGCCTCTTGGCGATGGGAGAGAAAGACGTATGGTTCTGGCGGCAGGTGCGGGCCGTCGTGTCGCACGTTGCCCACAACGCCAACCACTTCGAACTCGGGGGGTCCCTTCCGGCCCGTGTGGCTGCCGCCCCACTCGACACGGAGTCGCTTGCCGAGCGGCGTGTCGCTGGAGAAGAACTGCCGCACCAGCGCTTGATTGACGAGGGCGACACGGGGCGTAGCGAGCCGGTCTCCGGCATTGAAGTCGCGACCCGCGATCAGGGGAACGCCCATCGCATGGAGGTATCCAGGAGTGATGACCGACACCGCAGCACCCGGGCCTCTCTCACCTGGCGCCGGGGCCGGCTGGTCCAGGCGGCGAACGCTAGTCGATGATCTGATGCCGCTCAACGGCAGAAAGTGGATCGAGCCAGCCGCCGCAACGCCAGGCAGTGCGCGAACGCGCTCGAGGATCTCGTCCAAGACCGCCACTCGGCGTGAGGGCTCCATGTACTTCGACGAGAAGAGCCCCATCTGGAGCGTGAGCACGCGTTCGGGTCGAAATCCGAGATCGGTTCGATAGAGGTGCGCGAGGCTGCGAGCCATGAGCCCGGCCACGATCACGAGCAAGAGCGCCAGCGCGACTTCCGTCACCACCAGGAGCGCACGAGCGCGCGACGCGCCAGCAACGACCGTGCGGCCGCCGGAGCGCAACGCATCAGCGGCGTTGGCCCCGCTGACACGGAACGCCGGCACGAGACCGAAGCACAGCCCGGCGCCAATCGACACAAGCATTGTGAAGAGCAGCACCCGGTGGTCCATGCCGATCTCCGCCGCTCGGGGCAGCGGGAGCGTCTCGGGGAACATGGACAGGATGATCGGAACGCCAATCCGCGCCAGGCCAACGCCAGCGATGCCCCCAGCCCCGGCCAGCAGCAGGCATTCGACGGCAAGCTGATGAACGAGACGCCAGCGGCCTGCACCCAACGCCGTGCGAACCGTCATCTCCCGCGTCCGCGCCGTGGCGCGCATCAACAACAGGTTGGCGATGTTGGCGCACGCAATCAGCAGGACACAAAGGACCGCGCCGAACAGCACGAGGAGCGCAGGGCGGACCGAGCCCACGGCCTGATCGATAAGCGGGACGATGGTCGCGCTCCAGTCGGACTTCGCCCAGGAACGCTCTCGCGCCAGTTGCGCGGTCACGGCCTCCAATTCGGCTTGCGCCGTTTGAAGCCCGGCCCCCCGGTGAACGCGTGCCACGGTGCTCAAGCTGCGCCCGGTGTCTCCCAGCGGCGCCCACGGACTCCCAATCTGCAGCGCGACGAACAGCTCGGCGTGGTGGCCAGGAAACGAAAACCCGGCCGGCATGACGCCCACGATCTCGTGGCTCTCCTCGTTGATGGAGATCTGCCGTCCCAAGACGGCCCGCGATCCGCCGTAGCGCCGCTGCCAGAACGCATGGCTCAGCACCACCGTGCGCGCGCCGCCCTCGACATCTTCTCCGGAACGAATCGTGCGTCCAAGAAGCGGCGGCACACCGAGGATGGAGAAGAAGTCGCCGGTGACCTGCAAGCAGGGCAGCTGCTCGGCTTCCCCGCGACCGACGACGTTCATCGGGACGTGGCGCACTGCGGCGATTCGCTCGAATGGTCGCGCGCGGGCTCGCCAATCAGCGTAGGTTTGCGGCGAAACGGGAGTGGCCGGATCGACATCAGCGGACCGCTCCCGCACGACCACTAGACGGTCCGGCTCGGGAAACGGCAGCGGCCTGAGGAGCACGCCGTTGACGACCGTGAAGATTGCAGTGGTGGCGCCAATGCCGAGCGCCAAGGTGCACAAGGCGACAACGGTGAACGCAGGGCTGCGCGCGAGCATGCGCCCGGCAAACCGGAGGTCCTGTGCGATGCGCGCGGCCGCGCTCCATCCCCATGTGGCACGCGTGATCTCGGTCACGAGTGGGATGTTGCCAAAATCGAGTCGAGCCGACGCGCGGGCCTCTTCCGGTGGCGCGCCACGCTCGATCCTGAGCCGAGTTTCCTCCGCGAGGTGAAACCGAATCTCGTCGTCGAGATCCCGCTCCTTCTGCGTCCGCGGCCGACGTCTCAACAAGCGATGGAGAAGCTCGAACATCGAAGCTCCCAGCACCGGCACAGGGCCGACGGGCCTGAAGGCCCCGCGCTACGTGCCTTGAAGGACGGTCGCGCGCGGCCTTTGACAGAAGACGTAGCGCGCGGCCTTTAGGCCGCGCGAATCCGTTTACGCGGGCCGCATCACACGCGCGATAGCCTCTACCAGCCGGTCCCACCGCGACTGCTCGGCGACCAGCTGTTTCTTCCCTGCCGCGGTCAGGCGGTAGTACTTGGCCCGTTGCTTGTTCTCGGTGATCTTCCAGTCGGCGGTGATCCAGCCCTGTCTCTCGAGTCGATGGAGCGCCGGGTAGAGCGAGCCGTGGTCCACCTGGAGAACGTCGGCGGAGCTGGCACCGATCGCCAGCCCAATGCCATGGCCGTGCTGCGCTCCCCACTGGAGCGTGCGCAGGATCAGCATATCGAGCGTCCCCTGCAACAGCTCGATGCGGTTCTGGTATGGGGCTCTCTTTGCCATGAGTAGAAGATAATCTACTACCCATGGCTGTCGGATGTCTACTACTTCTGCCTCATGTCGCGCACCGCCTCGATCACGCGCTCCACCTCGTCCATCGTCGTATAGCAGACGCAGCCGACGCGGACGAGGCCGCGACCGGCAAGACCGAGGCGATCGACGAGCGTCTTGGCGTAGAAGTCGCCATGCGAGACGAAGAGCGCGCGATCGGCGAGCAGGCGTGCCACGTCGCGCGAGGAATGTCCGTCGACCGCAAACGCCATTGTCGGCGTTCGCGGGCGGTCGGGCGGGGGACCGTAAAGCTGGACGCCAGGCAGTACCGCGAGGCCTTCCCACAGACGCGTCAGCTGCGCCATGCCTCGCTCGTGGAGGGATCGATACGTGGTGTGAAGCGCCTGCCGTAAGTCCGCCGCGTCAGGCGAGCGCGAGGCAAGAAATCGCACCGCTTCGGCGGCGCCAGCAATGCCCTCGTGGTTCTGCGTCCCGGTCTCGAGC
>JBOGIN010001096.1:0-6855 GCA_050742275.1 Vicinamibacteraceae bacterium | reverse complement strand
CGCTGATCCTGCGGGTTGTCGCTCGTGATAATCTGGTTGTCGCTCCCTTGCTGGAAGCCGGGCGTTGGCTCTGGATAGAGGTCCAGAAACGCGACACCGTTGTGCGACAAGCGGTCCTGCGGGATCCTGTTGCCAGGAAAGGGCTGGCCGGTCCGTGGGTCGATGATGTCCCGCCGCTCGCCAAAAAACGGGTTGTTTGAATTGAGGAGCTCACTGTAGTCGCCTCGACGCATGGCCGACGTCGGCACGGTGTTGGTACGCGTCTCCACCTGGAAGAAGTCCACCCACTCCTGCGCACCGAAGAAGAAGAACTTGTCCCTGAAGACCTCGCCCGGTATGGGACCGCCAAAGGCGTACCCGTACTGCTTGTAGTCGAACGCAGCGGGCCCGGAGTTCTCGCTCTCGTTGGGGCTGCGATTACGCTCCCAGGTATTGGCCTGCAGCGCCTCGTCACGAAGGAAGTACGACCCGCTGCCGCTGTAGCGGTTGCTGCCGCTCTTCGTCACGAAGCGAATCTGCCCGCCGCTCGCGCGTCCGTACTCCGGCATGTAGTTGGCCGTGAGCACCTGCACTTCCTGGATGGCGTCGACATTCTGCACGGCAATGATGGTGCCCGCCGATCGCGTGCGGACGGCAACCGCGCCGTCGATGCTGATGGTGTTCTCGTCCGACCGGCTGCCGTTGATGTTGAACCCGCCGTTGGTCAGGCTGGAGAAGCCGGCGTTGTTGAAGTTCCCGCCGCTGACGCCCGCCTTCAGCGCAGCGACGCCAATCGGGTTGCGGCCGTTGAACGACATCAGCTCGATGTCCTTGGCTTCGACGGTCTTCCGCACGGCGACGTCCGTCTGCAGCGCGGGCGCCTCCGCGGTCACCGTGACTTCTTCCGTGATGGCACCGGGCTCCAGGACGAAGCCAAGCGTCAGCGACCCCGCCGCATCGAGCTGCACGCCAGGGCGACTGACCCTCTTGAAGCCCTGGAGCTCCACCGTGATGTCGTAGGGCCCAGGCCGAAGGTTGGGAAATGTATAGAAGCCGCTCTCGTCGCTCACGGCCACCTGGACCTGCTGTGTCTGCACGCTCGTGGCGGTCACCGTCACGCCTGGAATCAAGGCGTCGGTCTCGTCCCGGATCGTACCGGAGATCGTTCCTCGATCGAGCTGCGCGAGCGCGGGCGCGGCGCCGAGCAGCAGCAGCGCCACGAGCTGACATCCTCTGTGGAAGACGCGCTTCCACACGACCCTCCCTACACTCATCTCACCCTCCTCCAAAAAAGCCATACCGCCGAAGGTGGCGGACAGCGTGAATGGTCCAACCCGAAAATGGCATGCTCCGCTGCAGCGCAGCCCTCACTCCCACACCAGGGGATCCCGTCCAAGACACGCGGTCCCGGATCGCGACCGCAGCGTCTCGTCGAGGACCCGGGCACCTCCTTCAGAATAGCAACGGCTCCTTTTGGGGTAGCGTTGCCATCAATTCTAGCCCAACGGTACTCACAACGCACGAATTCTCACAGACGCGTGGCCGACTCGCAGCCACCCTACCATCGAGGGTTATCGACGCTGTGAAGTTCAGGTACGTCCCGGGCGGAAGGCGTGGAAACTGGCGCGGTCGATCTGCACGACAGACCGCCGGCGGACAGGATTGACGACGCGCCCTACGATTCGAGCGCCTTCCGACAGTAATCCAGGCACCTCCTCATTTCCGTGACCGTGTCCGCGCCCTCGTACTCGTATTCGATGTTGGCGTGGATCGGCCAGTGACTGTCACGCACCAACTGCAGTACCTCGGTGATTGGCGTGTCCCCTTGGCCGAACGGCACATTGTCGCCCTGGTCGCGCTTGCGATCCTTGATGTGGAGCGCCAGAACGGTCGCGTGATGCTCCTTGAGGAACGCCACGGGGTCGAAGTTCGCCGCCACGAAGTGACCGATGTCGAGATTGATCTTGATCGCGTCGCCACCGAGCTCGGAGGCGCGCGCGAAGTCATCCGGCGTGGCCGTCTCGTCGTTCCCGATGCGCGAGTGGTTGTGGTAGGCGACGACCATCTTGGCCTTCCTGGCGAGCGGCCCAATCCGCCGCGCCAGGCTGACCTTGGTGGACGTGGTCACGAGCGTCACGCCGAGGGCGCGCGCGAACTCGAACGTTTGCGCGAGCTCCTCGTCCGTGGCATCAGGCGAGAACCGCCCGTTGAACGCATGAATGGCCACGCCCGCCTTGTCGAACAGCGCCTTGGCCTTTTGAAAGTCCTCGGCGGTCCCCGGCTCCTCGTTCGGTCGCTCGACGTGCCCGGACCACAGCTCGCACGTTTCGATGCCGAGCGTGGCCATGGCATCGACGGCCGCCGCCAGCTCCATGTCGCGAAAGCTGTAGCTCTGCACGCCGAGCTGAACGCCGCGCACGGGCACGCGCGTGGACACGGCGCCGGCGGTGCGGGCGACCGCCGTTCCGGCGGTTGCCGCGGCCAGCGCCTGCAGAAAGTCACGACGATTCATCGCAGTTGAGTCCTCATTTATCCTGAATCCTGAATCCCGAATCCCGAATCCGGTTTCCCGTTTCCCGTTTCCGGTTTCCCGATTCCTACCGTGCGGCGCTGGCACTCGTGCGCGCCGTCTTGTCCCCGTCGACCACGACCATCTGCTCCGGATCCCACGACACCGGACGTTGCTCGAAGTAGCTGGCGTTCGACAGGACGGCCGGCCCCGCCGCCCGCAGGCCGAAGGTGGCGTCCTCGACCACGGAGCTCCGCGTACGGACCGCGTCGAAGAAGTTCGCAAAGTGATCGTAGCTGTCGTCGTACCCGGACGGCGCCGTCCAGACGTCTTCCGGCTGCTGCCGCATCGCGGCGTGCGTCCGACTGAACGACGGCTCGTCTTTCGGATACTTCTCGTAGTACTCCTTGAGGAACGCGTGCTGCACCGCTTCAGGGAACGTGTCGATCGTGTGGCCAGGCGCGTCCTCGCGCGCGCTCTTGCTCACCCGGACCTCGTCACCCTCCAGCATCAGCATGCCTTCGCTTCCCACGAACCTGAACTGTGAACCGCCCCCGCCTCCGGCGGCGAAGTCGACCCGCAGCGTGAGGTTGAACGCCGGATGGGTGTCCGTCGCGGGATAGTCGCACACCGCAATCATGACGTCCGGCACATCGCGACCATCCTTCCAGAAGCGGAGCCCGCCGGTGGCGATGACGCGCGTCGGCCCGTTCGACGCGAGGATGTAGTGGATGCCCGAGAAGAGGTGCACGAACAGGTCGCCCGCGACGCCGGTCCCGTAGTCACGATAGTTCCGGAAGCGAAAGAGCCGCTGGGCTTCGAACGCTCGCTTCGGCGCCGGTCCGAGATACCGGTCCCAATCGATCGTCTGCGGAGACGCGTCCGGCGGAATCGAATACTGCCACGCCCCGAGCGCCGAGTTGCGATCGATGTACGCCTCGACGAGGTTGAGGTCGCCGATCGCGCCCGCCTCGATCAGCTCGCGCGCCTTCGTGTAGACAATCGAGCTCACCCGCTGGCTGCCCACTTGCAGAACGCGGCCCGTCTTCTTCGCCCCGTCGATGAGCGCCTGCCCCTGGTCGGCGTGCTGGATCATCGGCTTCTCGACGTACACGTCCTTGCCGGCGTTCATCGCGTCGAGCGCGATCTGCTGATGCCAATGATCCGACGTCGCGATGATCACGGCGTCCACGTCCGGCCGGGCGAGGATCTCCTCGTAGCGCCGGGCGGTCACCAGGTGGTTGCCCCACTTCTCCTTGCAGCGCGTCATCCGGCCGTCGTAGCAGTCGGAGGCCGCCACGAGCGCCACGCCAGGCACTTCGAGCGCCACGCCCGCATCGTGCTGCCCCTGCCCCCCGGCGCCGATGAGCGCGATCTGAATCTTGTCGTTGGGCGAGCGTGGTGGCGGCGGGCTCGGTTGAAGCGGTAGCACGCGCGCCCCGGCGCGGCCGGCGCCGAACGCCGCCGCACCAAACGCCGCTGCACCGATTGCGACGGGGCCGGCTGCAGAGACCTTCAAGAAATCTCGACGGGACGCGGTTCGCTCAGCCATGATGGTCTATCTCACTTGCCGGAGGGAGGAGCCGTACTCGTCCACGCGAGGGGCGTGCTGGTGTGACCATTGAGACAAGCGGCACCATGTCGATTGCCAAATCAGGAGATCGTCGCTTTGTAGCATGGAGGCGATCTGTGGGTCAAGGCGCCCTTCGACCCTTCGACGGCGAGCGCAGTCGAACCGTCGACGCGCTTCGTGATAGGATTCCCCACCAACGACAAGAGCGCTGACCACAGAGAGGCTATCATCCAATGTGGTCCTACCAACATCGCCCCGCTGGATCCACGGAAGGGCGCCCGGTCAGCAAGGAGACTGAGGCCATGGCAACCGATCGACGAACGTTCATTCGCATGGCCGGCGCTTCGGCCGCCGGTCTCGCCGTGACGCCAGCGTCCAGCTACGCGCGCATTCTCGGCGCCAACGATCGCGTGCGCGTCGGCATCGTCGGCTTCTCGAGCCGCTGCAGGAGCTCGCTGCTCCCGGCGTTCCAGGCGCACGCCGAGCGGCTCAACTTCGAGCTCGTCGCCGTCTCGGATATCTGGAGCCGGAGGCGTAACGAAGGTGTGGCGGCCATCGAGAAGCTCGCGGGCAAGGCGCCCGTCGTCTGCCGGAACAACGAAGAGCTCTATGCCCGCAACGACGTCGACGCCGTGATCATTGCCACGGCAGATCACCAGCACGCGTATCACTGTATTGAGGCGGTGACGGCAGGACGCGCCTGCTACGTCGAGAAGCCGTTCGCGCACACGATGAAGCATGCGCGCGACGCGCGTCACGCGGTCAAGGAGTCGCGACAGATCATGCAGGTCGGCACCCAGCGCCGGAGCGACGCGAACTATCAGGCAGCGGCCGACTTCATCCAGTCCGGTACGTTCGGCGACATCGTGATGGTCGAGATGACATGGAACGTCAACCAACCGGGCCGCTGGCGGCGCAAGGAGCTCGTCGAGCAGATCCGCCCTGAAGAAACGGACTGGAAGCGATTCCTCATCGACTACGAGGATGCGCCGTGGGACCCTCGAAAGTATCTGGAGTTTCGGCTGTTCTGGCCGTATTCCTCGGGAATCCCCGATCAGTGGCTGGTGCATCAGATCGACACGGTGCACTGGTTCACCGGACTCCCCCGCCCGCGCAGCGTCGTCGCCAACGGCGGCGTGTATCTGTGGAAGGATGGCCGTGTCAACTGGGACACCTTCACCGGCGTCTACGATTACGGTCCGCTCGAGGATCCCTCGAAGGGCTTCCAAGTGGTCTACTCTTCACGGATGACCAACTCGGCGGGGGACGTGAAGGAGATCTATCGCTCCAACAGCGGCACGCTCGATCTCGATCAGAGCAAGGTGACACCCGAGGGTGGGCTCGAGCAACGCGCGGCCTCGGCCATGGGCATGCAACCGAATCTCGTGCCGGAGACATCACTCTCCGCGGCGGCCACGATGGAAACCGGCGCCGACACCGGCGCCGATGATGCCACCTCGGCCAACATGCGCAACTGGATGGAGTGCGTGCGCAGCCGCAAGACGCCGAACGCAGATATCGAGGCCGCGTACAACCACTCCGTCGCGCTCTGTATGACCATCGCCGCCATGCAGACGGGGCAGCGCGTCTCGTTCGACGATGAGCGGCAGGATGTTGTGATTGGAGGAGGGAACCGTGGAACGCAGGAATAACCGGTGGAGCGCGTGGTCCGCTGCGGCGGGCGTCGGTGTGGCCGCGTTGGCCGTCTCCGTGGTCGGCTGGGCGCGCACGCAGCAAGGTGACGCTGGCGCGGGTGACGCCAACCATGTCGAGATCGTGCCTCACGAAGATCAGCGTCGCGTCGACATCGAGGTAGATGGCCGACCGTTCACCTCGTATGTCTGGCCGACCACGCTCAAGAAGCCCGTCCTTCACCCGGTGCGAACGGCTGACGGCCGGGACGTGACGCGCGGCTTTCCTCCCAAAGCCGGCGAGCGCGGCGATCATCCCCACCAGGTAGGGCTCTGGTTCAACTTCGGCAACGTGAACGGCTTCGACTTCTGGAACAACTCCGACGCCATCCCGCCGGATCGCCAGGCAAAGATGGGAACGGTCCTGCACGAGAAGATCACCGAGACGAAGAGTGGGTCGGGCGAGGGACGCCTGACGGTCCAGGGGGTGTGGCGCCAAGGCGACGGGAAGGACATCCTGCGCGAGGACACAACCTTCGTCTTCCGGGCGAGCCCCGGTGTGCGAAGCATCGACCGCTCCACAACGTTGACGCCGCTTGCGGGGGCGGTCGCGATGAGCGACACCTCCAACGGCGAGCCGAACGAAGCTGCCAAGGAAGGCGTCCTCGGTATTCGCGTGGCCCGCGCGCTCGAGGATCCAAACGAGAAGGGCGGCGAGTTCACCGATGCTTCCGGCAAAGTGACCAAGGTCGAAGAGATGGACACGTCGGGGGTCACCGGCGTCTACACGAGCAGCGAGGGCAAGAAGGGCAAGGACGTCTGGGGCACGAGGGGCCGCTGGACGATGCTCTCCGGCACGCTGGATGGCAAGCCGGCAACGGTCGCCATCCTCGACACGCCCACCAACCCGGGCTTCCCCACGTACTGGCACGCCCGTGGCTACGGGCTCTTTGCCGCGAACCCGCTCGGCCAGGCGGTCTTCAGCGAAGGCAAGGAACGCCTCGACTTTTCAATTGCCGCCGATGAGCCTGTGACATCCCGCTATCGCGTGCTGATCCTGAGCAGCGAGCCTTCTTCAGCGGAAATGGAAAAGCTCTACAACGAGTGGGTGAAGGAGAACGAGGGGACAAGGTGAGAGGGTGACAAGGTGACAAGGGAGCCGA
>JBOGIN010001095.1:0-2152 GCA_050742275.1 Vicinamibacteraceae bacterium | reverse complement strand
AAACGGCTCAGTGAACAGCATTGGCCGTAGTCGAGGACCGAATGAGCATGGATCGACGCGACACGTTGAAGGCGCTGCTGCTGGGCGCGATTGCGCCCATCGCGCTCGAACAGGAGCGGACCGAGGCGGTCACGCAGACGCCGCAGGATGCTGCGCGGAAGGGCATTGAAAGCCCATGGCATCGATGGCCGGACATGACATGGACCGGCGATGCCTACTGGGCCAATCGGCTCCAGGACTGGCGGCTGCGGGGAGGCGCCTTGGAGTGTACGGTGCGTGCGGAAAACCGCACCGTCTCCTGTCTGACCCATCAGCTCGGCGATCGGCGCGGCGGGTTCACGACCAGCGTGCTCCTTACCGTTCCGGCTGGCGTGCCAGTCTCCGATCGGAATCGACTGGGCTTTCGCGTGGGCGCCAAAGGTCCTTGGCCCGATTATCGCTCCGCGGCAGTCCACGGCCAGGGACTGGACGCCGGTGTCACCTCGTCTGGCCACCTGTTCATCGGCGACGCGTCCGGCTCTCACCCGCCCCTCGAGCCGTCGTTGCTGAACAAGGGCGTCGTGCTCTCGCTCGATGTGTCGGCGCTCGACAACACGGAGGGCTACTCGATCGCCCTCGAGGCGCGCGATGCGACCTCACGACGCGTGCTGGCCTCCATGCAGGAGCGTGTCGTCGCCGATGATCGGTTGGAGGGAAACGTTGCGCTCTTGAGCCACTACGAGCCGGGGGCTCCGGACGAGACCGGTGAGTCGACCGCCCGATTCTCGCGCTGGGCCATTGAAGGCGAGAAGCTGATTGCCGGTGACGGCCAGACGTTCGGTCCGATTTACTTCGCGCAATACACGCTCGCGCAGAAGCGTCTCAAGCTGACCGCCCAGATCGCGCCGCTGGATCTGCCGGCGTCGCATCAGGCTCATCTCGAGGTCGAGCGCGATGGGCAATGGCATGAGGTGGCCACGGCCGCCATCGCGCACCCGTCGAGAGCGGCGCAGTTTCGACTGGACGACTGGGACGGGACGCGCGCCTGGCCGTACCGCGTGCGGCTCGAGGTGCCGCTGCGTGACAATGCGACGCGGACCTATACGTACGACGGCACGATTGCCGCAGAGCCAACGAGCCGGGAACAGTTGAGAGCGCTGGTGTTCAGTTGCAACCACGACAGGCGCTTTCCCGATGTGGACATTGCCAATCACGCGTCACAACACGACGTGGACCTCGTCATGTTCCTGGGCGATCAGTTCTACGAATCGAACGGCGGCTTCGCGATTCAAATGACGCCGCTGCCGAGCGCCTGCCTCGACTACCTGCGCAAGTGGTATCAGTTCGGCTGGTCGTACCGTGAGTTCTTTCGTCACCGCCCGATGATCTGTCTTCCGGACGACCATGACGTCTTTCACGGCAACGTCTGGGGAGAAGCTGGGAAAGCCACGCTCGCCGACGGCGACGCGCAGGCGCGTCAAGACAGCGGCGGCTACAAGATGCCCGCTGAGTGGGTGAACCTGGTCATGACGACGCAAACGAGCCACATGCCCGACGCGTACGATGACACCGACATCGCGCAGGGGATCCACGTCTTCTACACGGACTGGAAGTATGCGGGCCTGAGCTTCGCCATCATCGAAGACCGGAAGTTCAAGTCTGCGCCAAAGAACGTCCTGCCGAAGGCGGCGAAAGTGTGGAACGGGTACGCGCAGAATCAGGACTTCAACGTCGCCGAGCATGTCTATCCGGAGGCGAAGCTGCTCGGTCAACGCCAGCTCGACTTCCTCGATGCGTGGGTGAAGGATTGGCGCCAGGGCACCGAGATGAAAGTGGTGGTCTCGGCCACCGCGTTCTGCACGCTTCAAACGCTGCCAGCGGGCACGCCGAACGATCAGATCACGCCAAAGCTACCAGTGCCCGGGCCGGACGAGTACCTCGAGGGTGACGAGCCGACCCGCGACATGGATTCGAACGGCTGGCCGCAGAACCGGCGCGACGAGGTGCTGCGGCTGATCCGCAAGGCGTTTGCCTTCCACCTCGCCGGGGATCAGCACCTTGCGAGCGTGGTGCAGTACGGCGTCGATGACTGGAAGGATGCGGGCGTCGTGTTCACCGTGCCGGCGACCTGCAGCATCGGGCCGCGCCGCTGGTGGCCGCCCGTTGGCCCGGA
>JBOGIN010001094.1:0-2665 GCA_050742275.1 Vicinamibacteraceae bacterium | reverse complement strand
GAGGAGCTCGACCAGTTGTCGCGCACGCTCGAGAGCACCGTCAGGCGGTTCTACCAGCGCGAGCGGGACGCGCTCCGGCGCGAGGCGCTGGCCGGGCGGGTGTCGCCCGCGCAGTATCTGGTTGCCGAGATGGACACCTGGCCAGAGTCGGTGCGGGCGTTCTGGGAGAGCGAGGACTCGGAGCGCTTCGACCTGTCCGGCCCCGGAGGAGACCATCTCGACTACATGCGGCGGAACGATGCGGGCATCGAGGTCTACAGCGAGGATCTCGGCGCGATTCGCATGCAAGAGCTCTCGGCAGACTTCCGGCAGACGCGAGATCTCGTGGGGTCGCTCGAAGCGCGCGATCTGCGCCGGGGGTTCCTGTTGACGCTGCTCCTGTTGATTGCCGTTGTGTGGCTGATCTCGCTGGTGCCGCTGATCTTCATTGCCCATCGCATCAGTCAGCCCATTCAGGAGCTGACGGCGGGCTTGACCGACTTTGCGGCGGGCCACTGGGATCGTCGGCTCGAAGCGCGGCGAGATGACGAGGTCGGGCGCGCGGTCGACGCCTTCAATCACATGGCCGAGCAGCTCCGCCGCAGTCGCGATCGGCTCGTCTACGTCACGCAGATATTGAGCTGGCAATCGCTGGCCCGCAAGACCGCTCACGAGCTCAAGAACTCGCTCACACCGATTCGATTGACCGTGGAGGAAATGCTCGCGCGCCAGCCGGTGTCGGACCGCACGTTCATGGATCAAGCCGCCGAGATCGTGATCAGCGAGATCGAGACATTGGAGCGCCGCGTGCGCGCCTTCTCCGAGTTCTCGAGCGAGCCGCCGATGACGCCGGAAGACCTCGACATCAACCTGCTCGTCACCGAGCGAATCGCGCTGCTGAGGCCCGCTCACCACGAGACGGCGTATCGTGTGCGACTCGACGAGCGTGGTCCGCGTGTGCGCGCGAGCGCCGATGTGGTGAAGGGGATCCTGACCAATCTGCTCGAGAATGCGGCTGATGCCGCGGGGGCGGGCGGTTGCGTCCTGACGATGACGCGGTCGGAGGGCGCCAGGGTCGTCGTCGAGGTCCATGATTCCGGGCCTGGCATCAGCGAAGAGGCGACGGCCACGCTGTTCCAGCCGACGATCACGTTCAAGAGGCACGGCATGGGGCTCGGACTGTCCATTGCGCGGAAGAACGCGCTGCTGTCGGGCGGCGACATCACGCTGGTCGACGGACAGCTCGGCGGCGCGGCGTTCAGAGTGGTGCTGCCGGCTGTCGCCTGAGCGTGGGTTCCGCCATCGAAACATGACACGCAAGCGCCGCATCATCATCGTCGACGATGAGCCCAATGTCGGCCTTTCCCTGCGCCTGATCCTGGAAGGGGAGGGCTACGGTGTGACGATCTGCGACTCGGCGGCGCGATTCCAGGCGCAACGAGCCGCCGGCCGCGCCGACCTGTATCTCTTGGACCTGCGGCTGCCGGACGGCAACGGGATCGACGTCCTGCGCGCGCTCAGGCAGGCGCACGATCCCACGCCGGTCGTCATGATCTCCGGCCATGGGACCATCCGCGACGCGGTCCAGGCCACACACAGCGGTGCCTTCGATTTCCTGGAGAAGCCGCTCGTCAGGGATCGGGTGCTCCTCGTGGTGAAGCATGCGCTCGAGCGATCCGATCTGGAGATCGAGAATGAGCGCTTCCGTGAGTTGATGGGAGAAGCGCCGAAGATGATCGGGCGGAGCGCCGCCTTCCAGCGGGCCGTCACGGAGGCCACGCAAGTCGCGCGCTCCGACGTCGGGGTCTTGCTCACCGGCGAGTCGGGGACGGGCAAGGAGCTGCTTGCGGCGTATATCCACCGCGAGAGCCGGTTCGCCACTCGCGCGTTCGTCAAGGTGAACTGCGCCGCCATTCCGACCGACCTCATCGAGAGCGAGCTGTTCGGCCACGAGAAAGGCGCGTTCACCGGTGCGAGCGCGCTCAGGCGCGGCAAGTTCGAGCTGGCCGACGGGGGCAGCATCTTTCTCGATGAAGTGGGCGACCTGCACGAGGCGTCGCAGGCCAAGCTGCTCCGCGTCCTGCAGGACGGCGAGTTCCACCGGCTTGGCGGCGAGCAGCCGATTCGTGTTGCCGTGCGCGTCGTTTCAGCAACCAACCGTCGCCTCGACGACCTCGTCGCCGAAGGCGCGTTCCGTCGAGACCTGTACTATCGGCTGAGCGTCGTCCCGATTTGCGTGCCCGCACTCCGCGAGCGGCTGGAAGATCTGCGGGATCTCACGTCGTATTTTCTGACGGAGTTCTGCACGCGGAACAACTTCAGACCGAAAGAGCTAGACGAGGAGGTGCTGCCGATCCTCGGCCGCTACAGTTGGCCGGGTAACGTGCGCGAGCTTCGCAACACCATCGAGCGCATGGCCATCCTCACGCCGGGCAACCAAATCACCGTGGACGCGATCCCGCTGGAGATTCGTCTCCCGCAGTCGTCACGGCGCTCCGAGCTCCACGAGATTCGCGACGCCGCCGAACGCGATCGGATTGTGCGGGCGCTGGAGCAGACGAACTGGAACGTATCAGCCGCCGCCCGCTTGCTCGGGACCGAGCGAACGAACTTGCACAAGCGCATTCGCACGCTGGGCCTGAGCCGGGAACGCTAGTGTGCCGCATGCCTTGAATGAATTCCGTAG